>NZ_JBIWEU010000007.1:0-267049 GCF_044762675.1 Peribacillus sp. NPDC096448
TCGTCAAGGGGTTAATGGGTTAGACTCTATTTTTGAGTTTAGATTTTCGTAGTAGATGGTGGCGGCGAGGAGCGCCGCCATAGGAGTTTCTTATGAAAATGGAGGCTGTTTTGACTGAAATGAAAATCCTCGTTTCAAGGATAATCATCTATACCAAAGACTGTAAACCTAGGAAAATAACACCTATCATGTTAATCCAAGGGTATTCTAAAAAAAAAAAAAAAAATCAACCAAAAATTTGTTTTCTAGGTTACAGAATTCCATTTTACGGAAGGAAAGGGTTTATATAGTAAGCAAGTAATCAAAATGTAATGGTTTGTCATTGTAATGCCCTTGATGTTAGGAGTTTATCCATATAAACTTTAGATACTATTGAGGAGTGGTTAAGTTGAAAGAGATAACAATTGACAAATTAATTTTTAAAGATCATTTATCGATGATCGAACAATATTCATTAAAAGATTTCATGTTTAAGTGGCTCGGCAGCCCAGAAGAAGGTTTAGATGATTTTCTTCCACTTACATACACAGATCAAGTTTTTGCAAAAATGGAAACGACATTGGAGACAAAAATCAAGATCCACGGAGATGAAACCTTCAGATATGTCACCATTACGGAAGATAATCAAATTGTAATAGGAGGCTTAGACTCGAATCAAGAGTTAAAGTTTAGAATTGTATCCCTGGAAGATCGTTTGAAAAGCTACTAAAATTGAATCATATTTTCAGATAAATAATTAAGGCCGTTCCTGTTCAGTTAGGAATGGCCTTTTTAAGGTATTTTTATTTATTTCATCACGTTAAGTGCATCATCATAAGGTTGTTAACTGTACTCGAAAGTAATAGAAACCCTTATCTTATGCCAGTTGAGCGAGTAATTCTCCTAAACTGCGATATTTTTGGATTAATTTAACAAAAAATAAACGATTATTGATTTGTCTTAGTGTATTATAGAGTAGTGAAGGCGATTAAACATATGGGGGGAATTGAGATGAGCGAGACGTTGGCAAGTTCAATAAAAACGCTTTTGAAAGAAACATTTGAAGGCCCTGGGAATGAAGGGAGCTATTATACTGAATCAAAACCGAATACCGGGGTTTTTGGTACACTTGATGGTTTAACCGCAGAAGATGCTTCACGTTCCATAAACGGATCGACAATTGCGGCTCACTCTGACCACATACGGTATTATTTATGGGTGATCCGAACGATGATCAGTGGCACAGACTTTGAAAAAGATTGGGACGCAAGCTGGACCATTGCTACTGTTGATGAGGTGAAATGGGCAGAAATCAGAGAGGAATTACATAAAGAATATGTATCTCTTTTCAGAGAAATCGATACAATCGATTTAGGAAAATGGCTGACAAATGTAAATGCGACCATTGCCCACTCGGCATATCATCTTGGAGCGTTACGGCAAATGATAAAAAGCCTTGAAATAGAAAAATAATATAACTGAGGGTTTAAAATTGATTGGAACGTAAGGCACTCTTTTTCCGAGGGCAGTCCGCCCTCGGGCGCTCTTTGTGCCTCTGTTCTTCTTACGATACGCCTTTCCCGCGGGAGTCTGGTACACGCGATCCGATCCACTTTGTTTGAAAAATTCAGTTAAAAACTTTTAGTCTTAGTCGGCAAGAGGGGTTCGAATAATCTCATCCCTAAGTTGAGGGTTTATAAAATCTGATTGTTTATTTCCATTTTATATACTTGAATGAAGTCATTATTGATTCATACTTAATTCGTCCGAATCTCACGCGGTAATTCTTTTCCACTTCAATTCCTTTTGCCTGTCGTTTGGGTTATTTTTTTACTTTCTTGCTCAGCCCATATGAAAGCAGAGTTAATAATTGGACCACCTTAAAATCCCCAGTAACGCCCATACCTCTGAATTTCCGCTATCAAAAAGTGTCTCATTTCCAAGTACCATATTATCTGAGTTCAGATTTCGATTAATACACTTCCATTCTCGAATGAAACCATCATTATCCTACCCAATCCGTCTAGTTAATCAAGAAATAATAATCGCCTTCGCGAATGATTAAAGAACATCCCCTGATACGAAGACCAGTAAAACTCTTTTCCACTTAGCTATCAATGAAGATCTATTTTTGTTCAATTCCAAAATACTCTAAGTTGCCGTTCTGGATTTTGATCTTTTGCTGAAACACTAGCATATCCAATATTCAAAAATAGCAATTAATAATATTGGAATGCACTTTAACTAACAGGGGCAGCATTCCTGTAATAACTGAAAATGAGGTTTGAACGAAAAAAGACCTCTTGATAAGATGAATGTGTCCTGAGCTGGCCAGCTAAAAAGGACAAAAACATCTATCGGAGGCCTCACAATGAATTATAACCAAAATCATAAAATCACTCAAATTACTTCTGAAACCTTAATTGTCGGAGTTGACATCGCCAAGCACAATCATGTCGCAAGAGCACAAGATTTTAGAGGATTGGAACTGGGTAAAACGTGTTTCTTTGAAAATACGAAAGCAGGATTTCATTCGTTTCTAGATTGGATTACCCAACTTGTTAAAGAGTGTAAGCTAAATCAAGTGATTGTAGGCATGGAGCCAACTGGTCATTACTGGTTAAATCTAGCTCACCTTCTAAAAGAGAATAATATTAAGTTCGTATCTGTCAATCCACTACATGTAAAACGAAGTAAAGAATTAGACGATAATTCACCTACAAAGAATGATGTGAAAGATGCAAAAGTCATCGCACAGTTAGTCAAGGACGGAAGATACGCCGAACCAACAATTCCACAAGGAATTTATGCAGAACTCCGAGTGGCAAAAAAACTTCGCGACCTTCTCAACGTTGACTTACAGATCGTTCAGGGTCAAGTTCATAACTGGCTTGATCGTTACTTTCCCGAATTTTTGACGGTGTTCAAAAGTTGGGAAGGCAAGGCAGCTATTCATTTTCTAAAGCTTGAAGCCTTGCCATATGAACTTGTTAAGTATACGGATGAAGAGCTCTTACTTTCCTTAAGACAAGTGGTAAAACGCAGTATAGGCTTAAAGAAGATACGAGCACTTAAAGAAGCAGCCAATCGTTCGATTGGTATTCGTCAAGGGGCAGCTATGGCGAAGTTAGAGTTAAGAGCTTTATTAGAGAAGTATGATTTTATTCAAATGAAATTCGAAGAATTAGATTATCAATTAGATCAGTTATTAGACCATATCCCAGGTGTCACACAGATGTTAGAGGTGTCAGGGATTGGTCGAGATACTGTAGCTGGGTTTTTCGCAGAGGTCGGCGACCTCAGAGACTATCAACATCCTCGCCAAATCGTAAAATTAGCAGGTTTAAGTTTAAAAGAAAACACTTCCGGAAAGCACAAAGGTCAGACCAAGATTACCAAACGGGGACGAAAGAAATTGAGGGCTCTCTTATTCCGGGCAGCCATGATACTGGTGGCAAAGAACAAGGCTTTTAAAGCTCTTCATATATATTACACAACACGTTCTCACAATCCCTTAAAGAAAATGCAATCTCTGATAGCCTTGTGTAACAAGCTTATTCGAATTCTGTTTTCAATCGGTAAAAAACAATTTACGTTTCAAGAAGACAAGATGTTAATGGATATCCCTCATATGGCAACATTTATGGTACATCAAACAGTCGCATAGTTCATCGAATTTTTAAGGTTACAGGGTCATTTAATTAACACTCATTAAAAGTGAAGCACGGATTAGTCGGCAAAGCAACTAACGTGAGGGCTTAGATCCTGTGGGGCAGCATGACCGACATCCACCTCATGGAAAGGTTGAACGAAGGAATGTAGGAGCATCGACTCTGTGAGACATGGGAGGGTTGACCTCCATGAGACATGTGGATATCCTAAAGTGCGATTATAACATTGCTTAAACCAATTTTTTCCTATGATTGGCTAGTTTAGTATACACTTTTTTCGATAAATCCCTACCCTTGAGGAGTGATGCCAAGCTTACAATGATAATGGTTAATGATATGACTATGAAATCCGGTGAATTCTAGAGCAATCGTGAGATTGTGTTTAGTTAATTGAGGGAGTTAGTTGTAAAGGGATTTAAAAATATACTTGATGATAGGAGAATAAAACAAATACCGTGTGTCAATAATAAAATTGACAGGACACCAATCAGTGTCATATAATAAAAGACACCAATTGGTGTCCAATTAAAGGGGGGGTGATTTTGAACGAGAAAAATCAAGAGCGTGATATTTATGTAGCCATCGCTGACCCAACAAGACGTAAATTGCTACGTTTGTTGGCAGACGTGGAAGAATTGCCACTCAATGAGTTGACCGTACATTTTGAAATGGGCCGTACTGCGGTTTCAAAGCATTTGGCAATCCTTAAAGAGGCTGGTCTTGTAATCAGCAGAAAGGTCGGCAGGGAAACGCGTTATCGTCTGAATGCTGCCCCGTTGAGAGAAATTGAGGATTGGGTATCGTTTTACAGGAGATTCTGGAGTGAAAGAATATCACTTTTAAACCAAATATTAGAGGAGGAATAAAAATGAGTTTAACAGTATCACAAGATTTTAATTTTAAGAGCCCGATCGAGAAGGTATGGCTTGCCTTAACGGATGCAAACACTCTTGCGAAATGGGTAATGGCTAATGATATTAAACCTGTCGTCGGACATAAATTTCAGTTTCGGAATGAACAGTGGAATTTAATTATTGATTCCGAAGTTCTTGAAGTGGAGGAGCCTTATAAGTTATCTTACACTTGGGTAGGTGGCGGAATAAACACAACAGTCACATGGACATTAAAGCACGAGGATGGAACAACCTACTTAAATCTCGAACAAAAAGGATTCGAAAAAGAAGATCAAGCGTTCAATGGTGCTAAATATGGTTGGGCGAAAATGGGCGAAGAACTTAATAAAGTGTTAGAGGATGTAAGACCAAACCTCTGATCCTGTTTTTTAGTATTTAGCTAACGTATAGGAAAAATCAAACTGCTCGGAAAGGGGAGTGTACCGTGATGACAAATAGTAGAATGAATCCTAAGGTTGATGAATTTTTAGGTAAAGCAAAAAAGTGGAAGGAAGAATATGAAACGTTAAGAAATATCGTTCTTGACTGTGAGCTGAACGAAGAATTCAAGTGGATGCATCCTTGTTACACGTTTGAGAAAAAAAACATAGTTTTAATACACGGATTTAAAGAATATTGTGCGCTTCTGTTTCACAAAGGTGCCTTGTTACAGGATACCCACGGGATTCTAATCCAACAAACGGAGAATGTACAGGGAGCGCGCCAGATTCGGTTCACCAATGTTCAAGAAATAGTTGCAACGGAATCCATTCTGAAAGCCTATATTCATGAAGCCATTGAAGTTGAAAAAGCCGGTTTGGAAGTGAATTTTAAAAAGAACGAAGAATTCATAATTCCTGAAGAACTTCACAACAAATTCGATGAAATCCCTGCCTTGAAAACTGCTTTTGAAGCATTGACCCCGGGACGCCAAAGAGCATACATCCTTTATTTTTCACAACCCAAACAATCCAAAACTCGAGAGTCAAGAGTCGAAAAAAGTATGCAAAAAATTCTCGATGGAAAGGGATTAAAAGATTAGTATATCGATGAGAAAATAAATGTATCAAGTTTTAAAATATTACCTCAATTTACGTACTCTCGATCTCCCTTTAGGATCGCAGTATCCACTCAAACAACTCATCTAAAATGGAAAACACCAAAAGTGTACCCTTTAGCTTTTTGCGGAAAGGTCCGTTTTTCTTAAACTAATAGGTGCTTATCTTGAATAAGGTTTAGGTAATGTACTTCATCAAAACCACCTTAAAAGTGTTATTCCATTATAGGTACTTTAATGGAGTAACAATAAAGCCCGATTTCTCAATTTTAATACAGAGAAATTGGGCTTTTTATTCTGGAGTTTCGATCTATGAAAATGGCTGGCAATGTAAATGCATAATTGCCAACTCGGCTTATCATCTTGGAGCGTTACGGCAAATGATAAAAAGCCTTGAAATTGAAAATACATTGGCATCGGGTACCGTCAGGGAAAAGCTGAACGCTAAGAAAGTTTCAGTGATCTTAGAGAATCTAATGAGACCACTTTCTCTGAATTAAAATGATATTCTCCTAATAAATTGATATGTTCCCAGCCTAAAGGTGACATATGATGCAATAAGTCTTCATTAAAGCTACCCGCCCGTTTTTGATATTCAACTGCTTTAGTTATCTCCTTTATTCAATCCTTTTTGTATTTTTCTTCTTAATGATTCATCTGAAATATAATTCAAAATAAAGATCGTTTTTTCTATTCGGTCCTTCTCCTGTAAAGCTGTTTTGTCTTGAATAAGAACCTAGTTTCCCCATAAAGGGATGTGAAACTGTTCCTTTCCTTATAGAATGAGCTAATCTCAAAACATCCTCATAATTTTCCTTAATGACCTTTGTATTTATTTGTCCACGTAAAACGGCTTTTAATCGTAAATAATTTCGTGTCCGATAAATCCCTTATTATTGGAGCAAATTTAAATCGTAATAAATGAGTCAGTCCGAAAATTTGGTCTGTGTTACTAGCAGTGTCTGTAATGCTCTTCTATGTATAGATCCGTCTCATGGTGCAATAAACCATCCAAAACATGAATCGCATCCCTTGATTTAGTATGAATAATCTTTGTGTAGTAAGAAGTGAATTGATCACTAGTAAAATGGTAGATGGTCGCTCCTCCATAATGTGGGTTTGCATCTGCATGTAATGATGAAACACCTATTTGCATTCTCATATCATCTGATGAGGATGTTGTACCGTCGCCCCAATAGAAGACAATTGTAATTTATGATAAAAATTTACTAATACGGCTTGGGCTTTATTCATTGCATCTTCATACATACTCTATTGATGCAAGTGTAGTAGACTGATAAAATCAAAGATTAGAGCGTCTCATAAGACTTGTCTCAAAAATGAGGTGATGTTTTGCGGAAAATCGGTTATATTCGTGTCAGTTCGACTAGCCAGAATCCTTCAAGACAATTTCAGCAGCTGAACGAGATCGGAATGGATATTATATATGAAGAGAAAGCTTCAGGAGCAACAAAGGATCGCGAGCAACTTCAAAAAATGTTAGAGGATTTACAGGAAGATGACATCATTTATGTGACAGAATTAACTCGAATCACTCGTAGTACACAAGATCTATTCGAATTAATCCATAACATACGAGTTAAAAAGGCAGGCTTAAAATCACTAAAAGATACATGGCTTGATTTATCAGAAGATAACCCATACAGCCAATTCTTAATTACTGTAATGGCTGGCGTTAACCAATTAGAGCGAGATCTTTTTAGGATGCGACAACGTGAAGGGATTGAATTGGCTAAGAAAGAAGGAAAGTTTAAAGGTCGATTAAAGAAGTACCATAAAAATCACACAGGAATGAATTATGCGGTAAAGCTATATAACGAAGGAAATATGACTGTAAATCAAATTTGTGAAATTACTAATGTATCTAGGGCTTCATTATACAGAAAATTATCAGAAGTGAATAATTAGCCGCTCTATATTCCGATAATGGGCAATATTTTTAAAGAAGAAAAGGAAACAATAGAATATAAATAAAAACTCTAAAAATATTCAACAACTGTCACACTGTTAAAAAACTAACTTTGCGGAACTAACTATCAAAAACTGATGTTTTTTTATGATACAACTTCGTATGGCTTATTGACGATTAATGATAACTTTGTCTAGGAGTGGAATAAATGAAAAATATAACAATATTAATAGCTGATGATGATGTTGAAATTGCTGATTTGGTTGCTATACATTTAGAGAAAGAAGGGTATCGTGTCATTAAGGTATCGGATGGGCAAGAAACCATTGATGTTATCCAGACTCAACCAATTTATTTACTGATTTTGGATATTATGATGCCGAAAATGGATGGATATGAAGTTACACGTCGCATTCGCGAAAAACATAATATGCCCATTATTTTTTTGAGCGCTAAAACGTCTGATTTTGATAAAGTGCAGGGACTCGTGATTGGAGCAGACGATTATATGACGAAACCATTTATACCCATTGAATTGGTAGCTCGGGTAAATGCACAGCTGCGACGCTTTATGAAGTTGAATCAACCTAAAACCAAACAGAACTCAAACTTGGAATTTGGAGGATTAACGATTTCTCCTGAACAACGTACAGTTACTCTATATGGTAAAAATATTGAGTTAACACCGAAAGAGTTTGAAATTTTATATTTATTAGCCAGTAATCCAAATAAAGTTTATAGTGCAGAAGATATTTTTCAAAAGGTATGGAGGGATGCATACTATGAAGGTGGGAATACTGTTATGGTTCATATTCGTACTTTGCGGAAAAAACTTGAAGAGGATAAACGAAAAAACAAATTGATAAAAACTGTATGGGGGGTAGGTTATAAATTCAATGGGTAAAAAACTACGAGGCTTTCGTTCAAAAATGATAATATTGTTAGGTTTAAGCATGTTGTTGTCTAGCACCATAACATATCTACTCTTTAAAGTACTTCAATTGTATTATTATACAAATGTTAGTCATGGAGATACACTAGCTTATTTTCGCAAAATCATGGAAAATATTGGAGACCTTAACGTCTTTTTACTTTTATTTATCACGCTTTCGATATTATTTTTCTTAATACTTACAAAACCCTATTCTGCCTATTTCAATGAGATTTCAAAAGGAATTCATTATCTCGCTCAGGGTGACTTTAAGCATCGAGTTCAAATATTGTCAAATGATGAATTTAGTGATATTGCACAAAGCATTAATCTGGCAAGCGAAAAATTGGAACAAGCCATAGAAAGGGGTGACTTCTCGGAAAGTAGTAAAGAGCAGTTAGTAGTAAATTTGGCTCATGATTTGCGCACACCTCTTACCTCTGTTTTAGGTTATTTAGATTTAATCCTTAAGGATGATAGCTTGACTGAAAATCAGATCAGGCATTATTTAACGATTGCCTTTACCAAATCTCAACGCTTAGAAAGGTTAATTGATGAATTATTCGAAATAACTAGGATGAATTATGGCATGTTACCAATAGAAAAGAAACAAATCGATTTAAGCGAGCTGCTTATTCAATTGAAAGAAGAGTTGTATCCTGTCTTCGAGAAAAACGATTTGATAGCAAGAATGAATATTACTTCCCCTTTATCTATTATGGGAGATGGAGAGTTATTGGCACGTGTATTTGAAAATCTTCTGATTAATGCAAATCGCTATGGGCATGAGGGGCAGTATGTAGATATCAACGGTTATATTGATTCAGAGGAAATAGTTATTCAAGTTATCAATTATGGGGATGCCATTCCTCCAGATGAACTGCCTCATATTTTTGATATGCTTTATACTGGTGACAAAGCACGAACTCATCAAGAAAATAGTACAGGTCTCGGTTTATTCATTGCGAAGAATATTTTAGAGCAACACAATGGGACAATAACTGCCGAAAGTGATTTAATACGCACTATATTTGAAGTCCGATTACCAATGGCGGATTCCTAAGAAGATTAATAATAAAATCCAGGTAAAAATTTAAGAAAAATTTAATATTTACCCCACTTTTTATTTTAAAAGTTTTTCCTATCCTATAAACAAGTTACATCAAGGAGGAGACTAAAAATGAAAAAGTGGGGATTTTTATTGGTTTTTGCATTATTTCTAGTTTTTATTTTTAATATATTACCGATATCCGAAAATAAAGTAGCGGATCAAATATATGAACAAAATGATAATACAGCTACTCAAAATACCCAAAAGATTGAGATTACAGAAGAGCAGATCTATCAAGGGAATCTGCTCTTGGTTAACAGTGAATATGCTGTTCAACAAGCTGGTATAAAATCGGAAATCATAAATTTATTTACACACAAAGAATTAACAACCGGATACCAGTTACTTAATAGTGAAATAAAATTATCAGAAGAAATAGCTGAAAAATTTTCGGAGATGATAGCTACGGCTGAAGAGGATGGGGTTAGTAATTTCTTAATTAGCAGTGGTTATCGAGACTTTGATGTGCAAAACAGACTGTACGAGGAGATGGGGGCTGACTATGCTTTGCCAGCTGGTCATAGCGAACACAATTTAGGATTAGCACTTGATGTAGGGTCTACTCAAATGAAGATGGAAGAAGCACCTGAAGGAAAGTGGGTAGAAGAAAGTTCTTGGAAATACGGCTTTATCTTACGCTATCCCGAGAATAAAACGGATATTACAGGAATTCAATATGAACCATGGCATATTCGCTATGTCGGCTTGCCTCACAGTGCGATTATGCAGGAAATGAATTTAGCTTTGGAAGAATATTTGGATTATTTAAAAGAAGAAAAGAGCATTTCTGTTAGTGTTGAAGGGAAAAAATATACAATTTCATATTATCCCATTTCTCAAAACGAGTCAATTGAATTTGAAGTACCAGCGAATGAACAGTATAAAATATCTGGTAATAATATTGATGGAGTCATTGTGACCACATTTTCTTGAATGAGGTTCTAAAATGATAAAGTCATAGGTTTAAATGTAAAGTTAGGAGACGTATTCTATATGCTTACACTTACAGTTTTGTATACTTATTTTTGTACTATTATTTTTTGTATTGTGTTTCAAATTGGATTTTTATTAAAGGCGCAAAAAAATTTATCTATTAAGCATTTTCTATGGGTGTATGTTTTTCTTTTCTACCTTGCGCTAGTGTATATGGTGACGGGGATAGGAAATAAATGGGTATCGGGAAAATATGGAACATTAATTCGTATAAGTGAAATCAACTTACTTCCATTTTCTTCTGAAGGTATTACTACGTATATTTTAAACATTATTCTGTTTATGCCGTTAGGTTTTTTATTGCCAACTATTTGGCCGCAGTTTAGAACAATTAAAAATACTGCATGTACTGGGTTCTTTTTTTCATTGGCAATTGAGCTAAGTCAATTGCTAAATCATAGGATTACGGATATTGATGATTTACTTATGAACACCCTAGGGGCGATTATTGGGTATTTATTATGTAGGGCTTTATTTAAAATGATATATAAAAGAGGTGAAAAAAAGCTTGATAATACATCTTCTCTAGTAATACAATACGAGGTTATTTTTTATTTAGTTTGCTCGTTTATAGGTATGATATTACTTTATTATCCATTTTTATTTAGAAAAATTATCTAAATGAACATCGTGGGGAAACTCGCCTGTACGGTGTGAAGTGAAGGAAAAACCGGCGATTACGTCAAAGGCTTACCTATCGCTATAGTAACGAAGTAAGCTCAATTCTAATAGTGTTGAGGAATTGTTGTAAATCTGCATTTTCCTGCCGAATTTCTGAAATCAACTGGCTCTTTTTTTCGGCAAACCTAAAACCCAGCAAAGGTTGCTGGGTTTCTATTTATTTCGTTTGATAGAATTACACACCTTTTTGTAGGAAATTGTTAGATTGTGTCAAGAATTCTTAGCATTTTAAAGGGTTCAAGCCCTGATTGGAGAAGTATATTATCATGGTGTTTAAGCCGAGAAACACTGACTGCAAGGATTTTGACACAGAAGGAGGGCTCTTAATTAAAAAGCAGCTGTTTAAATTAAGTATATTTTGCTTGATAGTCTTTGTTCAATCGCTTTGGTCTCCCGCTGTTTTTGCTGAACAAAAAACATTTATAATTGCTGGAGAAAGTGCTCTTCCTCCATTTTCATTTGAAAATGAAGCTGGTGAGCTGACAGGCATCAATATTGATTTAATGGAGGAAATAGCAAAATATAATGGCGTAGATTTCAAATATATACCGATGAGGATGGAAGAAGCCGAAAAAGCCTTAAGTAACGGAACAATTGATGCAATTGTTGGAAGTACTTATAATACTGAAAAAGATAACCAATTTGATTTCACTCAATCTTATTTTACAATGTCCCAATCCATAATCATTCCTAGTAAAAGGAAACAGGATATTCATACGTTAACGGATCTACGCGATTCACATGTTGTCCTTGACCATAACACTCCAGTAATCAGTACATTTCTCAATATGAGGAATACAAACTTAACGACCGTTTCGAATCAATACTCGGGGATTTTAACATTATTGAACAACCGAGCAGATGTGTTCATCGGAAACAAATGGACTGCAGACTTCTATTTGAAAAAGTTCCGCCAAGAAAAGAATTACATCATTCTCGATGAAGTCATTGAACCCGCGGATTATACGATTGCAGTAAAAAAAGGGAATCAATCGCTCCTTCTCATGATGGACCATGCACTCACAGAACTTAAAGCCAACCGAAATATCAATGAGATAATCGATAAATGGGTAATGCCACAATCCAATCAAAAAATTGCCAGGCTGGAACAATTCATATTTTGGTTGATCATAATCTTAACTGCCGTGGCCCTTATCCTTCTAATCATTTACATATGGAATCAAAAGCTGAAAAAATCCGTACATAACCAGACTTTGAAATTACATTTATTAAATAAGGACTTAGAGAAACAACGGCAAAACATCGTTAATGCCGAAGCGTTCAAAGATCAAATCTTAAACAATATCAATAATGGCATCATAACATTCGATCTCGATTTCATGATTACCAGCTGCAATGCAAAGGCCTCTGACATTCTCAACATTTCCAAGGAAATGATTCTGAATCTTATGAATCATTCGCAATTAATGAAGAATTTCGAAGATTTACATCAAGAACGAAATGGGAATGATCGGACGGGATCATTTCGAATCTTGGTATTAAATGAGGAAAATGAACAGAAGGTGATTTCATATTCGATGCATAGGATGTTCAATTCAGAAGATATACAAACCGGATACTTACTTTCCATGAGTGATGAGACGGAAAAGAAAACATTGGAGAAAAAATTGATCACACAAGAAAAGCTGCACGCTCTTGGTCAACTAGTTGCAGGTGTCGCACATGAAATAAGGAATCCTTTAACATCGATTAAAACATTCATTGATTTACTTCCAAGTAAATATGATAATCCTCAATTCCGACAAGTTCTAATGGAACACTTGCCTACTGAAATTAACCGTTTGAATGGGATTGTTACCGATTTAATTGAATATGCACGTCCGCGGCCGCCAAATATTACAAATTGCCACGCTCATGAACTTATTTCATTACTTGCTTTTCATAAGGTGACAATGGAAAAAAATCACATAAATTTCGAGCAGACGATCGAGGACGACCTTATTTTTTATATAGATTTGCAACAAATTCAACAAGTACTTCTTAACTTTGTGTTGAATTCGATTGATGCCGTTGAAGAAACAAAGGAAAAGACCATTAAAGTCACCATTGACAAAGAGAACGAAAAGACAGGGCGGATTACCATATCCGATACGGGAAAAGGGATGAAGCAAGAGGAACTGAATCATATTTTCGAACCTTTTTTCACAAAAAAAGAAAAGGGCGTCGGTTTGGGGCTTACGTTATCGTATAGGTTGATTAAAGAAAATAACGGAGATATCCATGTGAAAAGTTATCCTAATTCAGGTACGAAATTCACCATTTTACTACCTTTATATATCGAATAATAGTCTGGAAAGAGGAGGAGTAATATGAAAATGAATGTATTGGTAATTGATGATGAACCTGCTATTTGCACCGCTCTTAGCTTTGCATTGGAAGATTCTTATGTAGTCGTGACAACTACTGACCCGGATGAGGGTCTACGGAAGATCGACAATCAGCACTTTGATATTGTGTTACTTGATTTGAGAATAGGAAATAAAAGTGGACTTGATGTCCTACAGAAAATCAAACAAATAGCACCTAACGTAACAGTCATCATGATGACTGCCTATTCATCCATTGAAACTTCCATCGAGGCCATAAAAAAAGGAGCCTACTACTATATTGAAAAGCCAATTAATATAGAAGAACTTTCTTTGCTCTTGATGAGGGCAGCCGAATTCAAACAGATGTCCAATCAATTGGAGACATTACATGAAGAATTAGAGATTCAAAAGGGATTTGGTAACTTCCTTGGTAACAGCAAAGCGATGCAGCGTATTTTCTCAATGATCGAAAGAGTGAAAGATATTGATTCCAGTGTTCTTATCACGGGTGAAAGTGGTACTGGAAAGGAGCTTGTAGCCCGAAATATCCATACGCTGGGAAGAAGGAAAAACAATCCCATCCAGATCGTCAATTGTGCAGCAATTCCTGAGATGCTGTTGGAATCTGAATTGTTTGGTTATGAGAAGGGAGCATTTTCCGGTGCAACTCAAAGGAAGGAAGGGAAATTCGTTGCTGCTAATGGAGGCATCCTTTTTCTGGATGAGATTAGTGAAATGCCCCTTCCACTTCAAGCCAAGTTATTAAGGGTATTGCAGGAACGGGAAGTGACGCCTCTGGGATCCAATACAAAAATCTCATTGGACGTCCGTATCATAAGTGCAGCCAATAAAAACCTGGAACAAATGGTGATCGAAGGTGAATTTAGGGAGGATTTGTTTTTCAGGCTAAATGTCATTCCCATCTCGATGCCGCCTTTAAGAGATAGAAAAGAAGATTTACCGATGCTTATGGATTATTTTATAAAAAAACACGCTAGGGATATGAATCGTGAAGAAAAGACATTCTCGGCAACCGCACGTCGGATTTTACTGGATTATCATTACCCTGGGAATGTCCGTGAGCTTGGAAACATTATAGAATATGCAGTTGCCCTATCAAACTCGAAAAGAATGGAAGAGACCGACTTGCCGCAATATGTTCAAGAACAGAAGTTCATTCTCCAGCCGGATGGCAATGACGGCGATTTTAACAGTTTCAGGATTCCCATTGGTATTTCCATGAAAGAGATAGAAGAAAAAGTGATAACAGCCACTCTTCAATATTGTAAGAATCACCGGCAAAAAACTGCCCAAATCCTAAAAATTTCTGAAAGAAGCCTTCGTGATAAAATCAAGCTCATTTCAAAAGGAGAATAAACGTGTTAACCGGCAATTTTTTCTGGATAACCGGAAAAAAATGCCGGTTTATCCTTATATAACTTTCAAGAAATCGGCAGAATTTGTGGTTTAAAGTGAAAAATCGACTTGGCATGGTATTTGCATCTAAATTCATTAAGAAAGGAGGGCCACAATGAAGAATGGAGCACTCTTTATAAAAGTCGCTTTGTTATTTTGTTTCATGACAGGTTGTTCTTTTATGAATGAGCAGCAGGAAATATCTAAACCTGCTACTACGTTGATTCAGAGGCAACTAACTTCTGAAGGACAGGATTTAAATAATAGGATGTTAATCATCGGAACCGGAGATATGACAGGTGTTTATTTTTCATTAGGACAAAGATTATCAAATATGTATGAAAAATATAATGGAGCTGTGTCAGGTACCCAGGTCACCGATGCTTCCATCGAAAATACTGAATTGGTTAGCCTCCATCGGGCAGAAATTGGTTTTACCACAGTGGATGTACTGGATTTGCCTGAAACGGATAAATCCAGGTTAAGAGCTTTAACGGCCCTATATTCCAATTATGTACAAATTGTTTCTACTAAGCAAAATGATATTGATTCCTTGGAAGATTTAGTGGATAAACGCATTAGTTTAGGAACGGCAGGAAGCGGTACAAGGCTTATTGCAGAGCGGATTCTGTTAGAATCTGATTTACCGACTGATCAATTGAATTTATCCTATCTTTCTTTTTCTCAATCTGCAGAAGCATTACGAAATGGTACCATTGATGCAGCTTTCTTTTCATCGGGAATTCCCAATAATGAAATCGCTTTCATATCCAAGCAGACGGAACTAACTTTCATCCCAATACCGGGAGACATCATTGAACGCCTTCAAAAACAATATGGAGTTTATACTCATAATAACATTCCCAGAGATACATACAGGGGGATGAAAAAAAATGTCCAAACGATTTCAATTAAAAATGTCCTGGTAACCTACAAGGAAATGTCTGATCCTCATGCTTACAATCTTGTGAAAACATTATATGAACATCTGCCTGAACTGCAGCATACACATCCAGCCGCTTCAGATATTTCAATAACTGAAGCAACTAAACAAGTTCCGCTGGATTTTCATCCAGGGGCCATGAATTATTTTACTGAACAAGGTATTATTGGAAATTAATGAAAAACGGGAGGTAATGACTATGAAAAAGCTGATGAGTCTATTATCAATAATAGTATTGATCGCTCTTGCGGGATGTGGTAATCCTACTCCGCAAAAACCGGGGGAATCCGTACAAACGAGTGCAGGTGAAAAAGGAGAGAAAAAAATAACGATAGCCGGTAATGGCGGTGTCATCGAAAGTGCCATCCGAGATGTGATTGCCCCAAAATTCAAAGAAGAAACGGGAATCACGGTTAATTACATTTCCGGTTTATCAGGTGAAATCCTATCCAAAGTGGAATTACAGAAGAACGCCCCGCAAATAGATGTTGCCCTTTTTGTACCGGTTGATGTAATACGTGCTAAGGAGAAGGAACTGATCGAACCAATTGATGAGTCCAATGTTCCCAATATGAAATCGGTGGATCCACGGTTCATTCCGGTTGAAAATGCGGCTGCTCCAGCATTTGGCTTAGTCATTGCACCAGCTTATAATACGGAAACCTTCAAAAAGGAAGGCTTAAAATCAATTGAATCATGGAATGACCTTGTCTCACCTGATTACGAGGGTAAAACGGCATTTTCAGATATTACAAATGACTGGGGTTTCAATACCCTTAATGGTCTGGCGATTTCAAACGGCGGCAGTACGGAAGATATGGAACCAGGTCTCGAAAAAGCAAAAGATCTTGCAGCGTATTCCAATACATTTTATAAAAACTCAACGCAAATGATGCCAGCGATCCAACAAGGAGCTGCAGACGTAACTGTCATGGGAAGCTATTCCATAGGTGAACTAGCCGTTTCAGGTATTCCCATTAAGATGGCCGTGCCAAAAGAAGGTGTACCGCTTCAAGCATTCAGCGCCGGTCTCGTGAAAAATACGCCTAATAGCAAAGAAGCCCTAGAATTCATCAACTATGTAATCAGTGAAGAAGCGCAAGCATTAATTTCCGAAAAAGGATTTTATCCGACAGTGGAAGGCATGAAAATTCCAGAGAAATATGAAGAGTCAATCGGGCTTAAAGCAAGTGATAAAACATTCAAACCTGATTTCGCCAAGTTTGCCGAGATCCGTGCCGAGGTGTCAGACAGATGGGCGAAAGAGGTTACTCCTGAATTAGGGAAAAAACTTAAATAAAAGGAGCGTGTTGATCACATGGAAGTATTAAAAAAAGAAGTGGAAATTAATAGGCAACACTTGGAGGCAGTTCAGGGGGCTGGGTCAAATAAAAATGATGTAGAGATAAAAGGCGCGTTTAAACAATTTGGAGCGAATGTTGTCCTGAATGGCATTGACCTGGAGGTGAAACAAGGAGAGTTACTCACTCTTCTTGGTCCTTCCGGGTGCGGAAAGTCCACAACCTTGAACCTCATTGCTGGGTTCCTCGATCCAGATCGGGGCGAGGTCCATATTAAAGGCAATAATGTTACGAAGGTTCCGCCTTATAAGCGAGATTTAGGAATGGTTTTTCAAACTTATTCGCTTTTTCCCCATATGACAGTCTATGAAAATCTCAGTTTTGGCTTGAAACTGCGCAAGGTCGGTAAAGCTGAGCAAAAAAAGAAGATTAGTAAAGCGCTTGAATTAGTGAAAATGTCAGGATTGGAGAATCGTTATCCAAGGGAATTATCAGGAGGTCAGCGTCAGCGTGTTGCCATTTCCAGGGCACTTGTTGTTGAACCGGAGCTCCTTTTGCTTGACGAACCGCTATCAAACCTTGATGCAAAGTTGCGGCATGAACTCAGGGCCGAGATAAAGCGATTACAAAAGGAAATTGGCGTAACGACCATTTTTGTGACTCATGATCAAGAAGAAGCTCTTTCCATGTCTGATCGAGTCGTGGTCATGAATGCAGGGAAAATTGAACAAATCAGTACTCCGACTGAGATTTACAATCATCCGAAGACAGAATTCGTCTTTCAATTCATCGGGAAATCGAATTGTTTTGAAGGGAATGTGTCTGCTGTGGATAAGCGGAAAGTTGCAGTCAAGATCGGTTCTGATATCACTCATGTCGATACAAATAACATCATGGGTAATGATCGTGATTTGAAAACCGGGGATGAGGTGAAGCTTTATATTAGACCAGAAAAACTGCAGATTGTTTCTCTTGATGAAAAGCCTTCATCACCATTGGATTTCCATCGTGCCAAGATCAGCCAAATTAATTATCTTGGTACCTCATGGGAAATCAATGTTCTTTTACAGGGGAAAAGTATTCAAGTATTGACTTCCGCTTTCGATCCAACATGGCAAAATGGAAGTGAGGTGTTGATTGGATGGAGCCCAGCAGAAGTTATGCTAGTCAAGAAATAGAACAGCAAACGAGTCCTATTGAGCCGCAAAAGAAACCTAAAATCAAGAAAAGGAAAGTCTGGGTGCCGGGATTGCTCCTTTTAACGCCGATTCTGCTTTTCATATTTGGTTTCTTTGTCATACCGATGTTATACATTTTATATTTAAGCTTCATATCGACAGATAATCTTGGAGGAGCGGAGGCAGTTTATAGCCTAAAAAACTATACACAATTATTTTCCGATAGTTATTACTTATCTTCATTATGGCTGACAGTGAAGATCAGTTTATATTCGGTCTTGGTTGCTTTATTTCTTGGATATCCGGTAGCTTTGACAATGGCCAAAAGTTCAGCGCGGATCAGAGGGTATATCACTCTCTTGATCGTGTCACCGCTCTTGGTAAGTATAGTTGTCCGTAATTTTGGCTGGTACCTCTTACTATTGCCTAATGGAACGATTAATCAAACCTTGATGGCCCTTGGCATAATAAATGCACCATTGAAACTATTGTTTTCGGAAATCGGAGTTGTGATTGGGCTTTCCAATGCATATCTTCCTTTCATGATCTTATCCATCGTTGCAAGTCTTTATAATATTGATCCTTCTCTTGATAAGGCAGGAGCCATACTTGGGGCAAGCCCATTCAGAAGGTTCTTTTCCATTACATTGCCGCTAAGTATCCCAGGTATCGTATCTGGCTGCATTCTCGTATTCAGTTTGTCAATGAGTGCTTATGTTACGCCTGCACTAATGGGGGGAGCCAACGTGCCCGTGATGCCTGTTGTCATCTATGATCAAATTAATAACCTGCTGCATTGGACATTCGGATCTGCTCTTTCTTATATTTTATTAGCAACCACTGTCATATCGGTAGCCGTCTTTACCAGAGCATTTGAAAAAGGGAAATTCAAGGAGGTATTCCGATGATGAAAACGTTTGGCGGCCTTAGGATTGCAGTAGCCGTGTTGGCCATTATCTATATCTTGATCCCGCTCATTGTCGTTATTCCCGCTTCTTTTACAAGTGCCAATTATCCAAGTTTTCCGGCTGAAGGCTTTTCACTGCAATGGTATTCCAAGATTTTGGAGCGTCCTGAATTTTTGGAAGCATTTTTGAACAGTGCGAAGTTCGCAGCATTAGCTGCCCTTTTCTCCGTCATATTCGGAACTTTGGGTGCGCTTGGAATCGCAAAGTATGATATACCGGGAAAATCGTATATAACGGCCCTTTTAACTTCTCCATTAAGTGTGCCGCAATTAGTCTTAGGGATTGCACTCTTGATGTACTTTACACCAATGATGCTTGCCGGTACGTCTACAGGGTTTTTAATTGCCCATATCGTGATTTGCATACCATATGTCATGCGGCTCGTATTAACCGGCTTAAGTGGATTTGATTATAATCTCGAACGGGCAGCGGCCATACTTGGAGCGAATCCACTAACAGTATTCATGAAAGTGACACTGCCGCTTATTGGATCCGCGGCCATCTCAGGGGGATTATTCGCATTTTTGACATCATTTGATAATGTAACGGTCTCTCTTTTTATGGTATCACCTGAAATGAGAACGCTCCCGATCGAGATTTTCTCGCAAATGCAGGATGCCTACAATCCAATCGTTGCATCCGTGTCAAGTGTGGTTATTTTCATATCAGTCCTTCTGATCGTCATACTTGAAAAAATTCAAGGTGTCGGGAAAGTTTTTGGCGGTTCGCATCATACAAACGGTTAAAAACTTATATTTGACGTAGTAAACGATCATGCTGGCAAAGTTCTGATTTTTCTAAGAAACTCATGTATACGCTCCATTCAAATGAGCCAAACACCTTTTGGCAGCCAGTAGCGGCGCCGTTAGGACAGGGACAGAAGGATTAACCTGCTTTGCGATATGTTCCATACTATATTGTGAAAGCAAAATCACTTCTGTCTTTCCATCCAATTGTTCCACCATCTTTTTAACCCGATCGTCATGTTCCTTTCTTTTTCCTTGTGATAATAAATGGATGATTCCGGGATCCACCAATGACTCGATCATACAGTCCGGATTCTTATTTAATAAGTAATTTTGAAGGGCGATCGGCGTTTCTTTTACGGTAGATACCAGGCCGATGCTAGTATAGCGAAGCGCTTCATCAAGCATGGCTTCATCTGAACGAAATAACTTTACAGAGTAAAGAGGTTGTAAAATTGCGGTGATGTCATTAAAGGCAGAGCAAGTAAGTTGGATGCATGAAACATCAGAATCATAGGCTATATTCACTAATGCAGAAAAGCGGCGGATGATTTCAGGAGTTAACTTGCCGCTCTTTTCCATCAAGGCGAGAAGACCCGTGTCCATGAAATGAAGGAGTTCAATGTTCGGTGCAACAGTCTGAAAGGCAGTTTCAATTGGTTTTAGTGCGGTTGTGGTTGCATGAATCAGTGCGATTTTCAAAAAAAAACCTCCTTTTCTTTCATCATTATATCTAGCAGAATCTTAAAATGCCATTATATTACATACGAATAGACCTTTTCCAAATTTCTATTAAAAAAAAGGAAGTGAGAAGCATGGAGAAAGAAGCCCTGGTCGATCTTAGTCAGGTGATTCCAGGTGACAGAATGTTTCTTGATTTGGCAGAAAGGTATTGTTATAGCTATGACGCTTCTTTTGGGGAATATTTACCTGAAATCGTTATACAGCCAAAAAACGCGGAGGAAATCAGTGAAGTGGTTAAATTGGCTAATACTCACAAAATACCTGTTTACCCTAGAGGGTCAGGAACTTCGCTAAGCGGCGGCCCTTTACCTGTTAAAGGGGGGATGGTTCTCGATATGACCCTTTTGCGGGATAAATTGATCATTGATCGGGAAAATATGCTTGCCATTGTCTCTCCAGGTGTGATTACGGCAGATATTCATAAAAAGGCTGAAGAAGCCGGCTTATTCTATCCGCCGGATCCAAGCAGTTCCAATGTAGCCACAATAGGCGGGAATCTATTGGAAAACTCCAGCGGGCCAAAGGGATTGAAATATGGAACGACAAAAGAATATGTGATAGGTCTGGAGGTAGTCACCCCGACAGGAGAAATCATTCGTACTGGCGGAAAGACCGTAAAAAATGTAACAGGGTATGATTTGACCCGATTGATCGTAGGATCGGAAGGTACTCTAGGCATCGTAACTGAGGCAATCATCCGCTTAATACCAAAACCTCAATCTAAACAAACATTTGTCGCCCACTTCAATCAATTGATAGACTCTGGCCATGCCATTACCAGCATTTTATCGTCAGGAATTCTACCATCTGCCCTGGAATTGATGGATAATGCATGCATCCGAGCTGTTGAAAGCTATCGGCCTTCCGGTTTGCCTCTTCAGGCAGAAGCCATTCTGATCATAGAAATAGATGGTCACCCATTGGCGATTGAGGAAGAAATCAATAAATGTGCCGATATATGCAGGGCTGAGGGCGCTTCCTACGTCAAGATAGCGGAGACAGAGGAAGAACGCCAAACCATTTGGAGTGCGCGTAAATTGGTTTCCCCGGCCATTACACAAATGGGCCCTACAAAAATTTCTGAAGACGCGACCGTTCCACGCAGTCAAATACCGGCGATGATGGAGAGATTAAACGAAATCCGGGAGAAATACGGGTTGAACTTGGTTGTATTCGGTCATGCAGGGGATGGGAACTTACATCCGAACATCATTACCGATAAACGAAATATTACGGAAATGAAAAAAGTGGAGTTTGCTGTCAGTGAAATTTTTGAAGCAGCAATCGACCTAGGCGGAACACTTTCCGGGGAACATGGAATCGGTACTTTAAAGTCACCATATATGGAAATGGAATTAGGAATATCCGGGGTGAATATGATGAAAAAAATTAAAGAAGCATGGGATCCCAATAATATCCTGAATCCAGGGAAGATTTTTCCTGATAAGGGACAGACAAGGGTCGTGTTGGTTACATGAATCTACCCGCCAAACCGAACGAGACGAATGCTGCGGTCCAAAATTTATATTCAGATGCCTATGATTGGACAAACCAATGCGTAAAATGCGGATACTGTTTACCGGCATGCCCTACATATGAATCAATGGGTGTTGAATCCGCCTCTCCACGCGGTCGAATCAATCTAGTGAAAATGGCAGCCGAAGGAAAAATAGATTTCCAAAAAGATTTAGCTGAACCGATCGACTTATGCTTAGGCTGTCGTGCTTGTGAAACAGCATGTCCTGTTGGTGTGCCATACGGACATATACTGGAAGCGGCAAAAGAAGCCGTTGAAAACTCCGTATCAGCAAACAAAAAAAATAAAATGACAAAGATCAAAAAACTGGCATTGGTTCATCTTTTTCCATATCCAAAACGAATGAACAGGATTGGAAGTGCGGTACAGCTCTATCAAAAAACAGGCTTATCCAAGCTTATCCGATCATCTAATGTACTGCAAAAGGTTTCTCCTGCCCTTGCACATTTAGAACAAGCACTTCCAACCATCGAGTCTTCCTCCAAACGCATCCGGACAGGTACGATTATGCCGGCAAAAGGGGAAACGAAATTAAAAGTGGCATTTTTTGCTGGGTGTATCATGGATTCCATGATGTCACGAATAAACCGTCTTTCCATTGAACTGCTTACCATAGCAGGGTGTGAAGTCATTCTCCCTGAAAATCAGAATTGCTGCGGTGCACTGCATTCCCATCAAGGTGAAACAAAACAAGCGAAAGAATTGGCAAAGAGGAATATCCAAGCCTTCATGCAAACGGATGCTGATGTAATAGTTAATAACGCAGGAGGCTGCGGTGCTTCGCTTCTTGAATATGGACATCTATTGGCAGAGGATCACGAATGGGCTGCGGCGGCAAGGGCTTTCTCGGAAAAATCAAAAGATATCAGTCAAATTCTTCATCAATTGGGGCCGCTTCCCTTCACTGAAGAATGGCAAGGCATCGTTTCCTATCAAGATTCATGTCATTTACGCAATGTTCAAAAGGTCCAAAAGGAACCTCGTTTATTATTGCAATCCATACCAGGTGTTTCCTATGTTGAAATGGAAGGGTTTGACCGTTGCTGTGCATCTGGAGGCATTTACAATCTTCTTCACTTTGATGAATCCATGAAAATTCTTGATGAGAAAATGAAGAATCTTAAAGAAACGAATGCAACAACCATAGTTACGGTTAACCCTGGATGCCAAATGCAAATGAGCATTGGCATCCAAAGGGAGGGAGCGGCAAACCAAATGAAAAGTATGCACCTTGTTGAAATACTCGCCAAAGCTTGCGGCTTGGATTGAAAAAAAGGGATACTTCAAACTTCATAGGACATTACCCGTCAGTATTTCCTGCTCTTATGGGAAAATACTGACGTTTTTTTAATGATGAAGGCGGATAAAACTTGCAGTCAATAATGCAGTGCCATATGTACGAATGAAAAAATTGATTATATGCAATTATCGGCGCCGGTTCGCAAATGAAAAAAACCGTTCAATTATCTGAACGGATGGAATCAAATTAGATGTGTTAGTAAATGAATTTAAATTCCTGTTTTTATCCCAAAACCGATTAAAATTAAGCCAGTTGATTTTTGGAATGCTTTTTGGAATTTGGAGTTGTTCATCCATTTTTTTGCGTAATCAATTAGATAAACAAGAAATAGAAACCATAGTACAGCGAGCAAGGTTAAGATGAAAGCTAATATAATCAATTGCTGGTTTACATTTCCGTCCAAATTGATAAATTGCGGCATGATTGTTATATAAACTAAAACGGTCTTTGGATTAAGAATATTATTAAGTAATGCTTGCATAAAGGAATCTTTATTGTGCCGTTTTGAATACTTCGCAGGGGTATTTGCTTGTGCTTGAATTGCTTTTAAGGAAAAACCGCTTTTTGCAAAGAAACTTTTTATCCCTAAGTAAATTAAGTAGGCGGCTCCCAAATATTTGATTGTACTGAAAAGAATCACGGACTTTGCAATGACAACAGATAGTCCAAGAATAGCAATAAGCGTCCAAAAAGAAAGCCCCGTTGCCATTCCGAGAACGGTATAACGTCCCGCTTTCGGACCATGGCTAAGCGTGTTTTTCACTAAGAGCATTGTATCTGCTCCCGGTATAATAACCATCATTGCCACTATTGATATGTATGTAAGTAAGCTATCCATACTATTTCTCCCTCCCGCTTTTATAGTGGCTACTAAAGTAACTACTTATTAAGTATATTAGATGAAAATGGAAAACGTCAACAGCTTTTGCTAAAATATTAGTTACAAAGGTAGCAACTACGGTTGTGTTGGAGGGTTTATGAAAGAAAACATTTTAGAAACATTAAAAAATCTAAATTTTACCGAATATGAAGCGAAAGCATATCTTGCCTTATTGGAAGAATCGCCATTAACAGGCTATGCAGTAGCAAAAAACTCCGGTGTACCACGTTCAAGAATATATGAAATCTTGGATAGTCTCGCCATACGGGGAGATATTCTGGTTAGTCCTGGAAACACACCACAGTATACCCCTGTTCCTGCAAAGGAGCTAATAAAAAACCGTCGGATGAAAGCAGAAGAGAATTTTGAACTGGCAGAAAAATCATTAGCGGAGTTTGAACGGTCTGCAAATGATCGTGAAAATATCTGGAATATCATGGGACGCAATGAAATACTCGATAAGGTAAAAGCTTGTATATTATCTGCTGAAAAAAGAATACTCTTGGAAATTTGGAAAGACGAATTCGAAGAATTAGAACCTGAACTAAGACAGGCAGCAAATAGTGGGGTCAATGTAACAATTATTGCCTACGGGGAAATCGTCTGTGATTTTGCAAATGTATACCTCCATTATATGGGTTATGGAATTACAGAAGAGTATGGTGGACGATGGCTTGTTATCAGTGGAGATGATTCTGAAGTAGTAGCAGGTATAGTCTCGCTTGGTAAAGATAGCCGTGCAGCATGGACCATGCATGTAGGTTTAGTGATGCCCATTACAGAAGTCATGATTCATGATTTGTATCTCATGGAAATCATGGAGAAACATAGAGAACTTTTAGAAGAAAGTTTTGGTGTAAACCTCGTCAATTTACGTAAAAAATTTTCTATTCATCCAGATAATAAAAAACATTACGTGGACTAGATTTGGTGCTTTTTTAGGTATATGTGCGGGTAAGTTTGAAGAAAAACAAAGCAACTCGCCCCCGGCACCCGACTGATTGAAGATACGAGATAAATTTAACTATATTAAAATATGGAAAAGGGTATAATAAAGAATGGAAATAAGCCATTTTTGGTAATGGGATTATAGTATCGGATTAACATTTTTGATATCCGGATCACTAAGCAGAAGGAGAAATGATTCATTTGAATAACAAGGGAACAAAGAGTATCGATTTACCTGCCAACTATGAAGAATTAAAAAAATCTGCCAATCGGAAATCTAATTGGAGAGAACGTTTAGATGCAATCGAAGAATTAGGTCAGTCAAAAAATAAACAAGTAATCGACATCCTCACACATATCATGAATAATGATTCTGTATATAAAGTGCAAGAGGCCGCCTACCGTCAATTGAAAAGTTTAGGCGAAGATGTTCAATTGCCAGCAAGGAAAAAAGGCGAGTTGATTAAAGGGTTGACCAAAATACTAGTCAGGATCAAGAAAAGCCTACCAGAAAATCACACATATACTGATTTCAAAGACAAACTCCAGAAGATGAGAATGGATATTTATGATACCTATGAAGGTGAAAAAGGAGCAGACTTTGATAAATGGCTTGAAAATACGTGGTCAGCTTTATCGAAAAGATAAAAGTTTATAGAAAAATAAGCAATATTTATGCAGGAGCAAAGTTTTTGCTCCTTTTTCTAATGGCTAAACAAAAGTTTTGACTATGGTATGCTAATATATTTAAAAGAGGAAGTATTTGGTTGTTTGCTTTAATTTGAAAACCGATAAATACATACGAATTCAGGGGAGAAAAGATGACAGATTATATTGAACTTTGGAAACAGGCAATGGCAGATCATACAGGAAAAATACCTAACAGACTAAAAGATGATGGTGCTGAAGAAGCTTTTTGGGCTTCCAAGGTTGCTGGGAAAAAACAACATAAAGCGGACCCTTATGCAAAAATTGTGCAGCAAGAGTTATTGGCATTATTAAAACAGGATGATCATGTATTGGAAATCGGCCCTGGATGGGGCAATTATACATTTGATATCGCAAAAGAAGTCAGGAAGCTAACTTGTATAGATAGTTCCAAAAGCATTATCAGTTTTTTGGAATCCCAGGCGAACGAAAAAGGTTTCGGTAACATGGAGTTGATTCATGATAAGTGGGAAAGTGAGACCATAAGTGACAAATATGATGTAGTGTTTGGTTTTAATTGTTATTACCGTATGACAGAAATCGGTCAAACCTTATTGAAAATGAATGAGTCTGCAGCCCGTTTAGTGATAGTAGGGATGACAACCGGACCGGAAAAACCACATTATATGGAATTGAAGCAAAGAGGATATACGATCAATTTAAGAAAGCGGGATTACATACACATCTTGAATGTTTTGTATCAACTTGGAATACTGGCAGACTGTAAGATCGTTAAATTGAAAAGTAAAAAAATCTATTCGACCTATGAAGAAATGCTTCGCGATAATACAACAAAAATTCTCGATGAAGATTTTTCCTATGATGAAGTAAAAACGATCCTTAATAAATATGTGGTGGAAAATCAAGGAAGCTTCGAATACGAATATCCGTTTCATGCAGCTTTGATGTACTGGAACCCAAGGTGAATTAAATATTAAAGTACCTTTTTCTCTGAGTTCTTTAGCTTCTTTTTGAGGTCCTTCAGGAAAAAGGTATTTTTTCTGTTGCATATTCGCAAAATAATATTAACAAGGCTACAAAACAATGATGATAAAACGGAGTGTGAATGATAAATGAAAGAAATATCCGAAAAGAGATTTTGTGAAACTTGTAAAAAAGAGACAGTTCATACAGTAACTGAAGATGCATTGGAAATAGAATATTCATGTAATGAGTGCGGTCAGCATCAAGACATTTTCAAGACATTTTTTTAGAAAATATTCGAACCAATTTGAATTTCAATCGAAATTTTGTTGCAAGGTAAGTATTTCGACTATGGTCATCTTTCTTTGGTATTTGGAAATGACCTCCCCCTAAGGGAATCACTCCCATTTTTGATTTTTTTGCATATCCCCTTATTTAGAGCGGAGCGAAATCCAGCTGAATAGTTTAAAGCCTGCCAAAACAAGCGGAACTATTCTAGTGGAATAGGCTTTTACCCGCTTGCCGCCACTGAGTTTGGCCTCCAACTTCAAAGATCGCTGACCCAATTCCTTTTTTTCCTGAACAGGTCTGTGGAATGATCTACGTTTTAATAAACCCTTACAGACATTCGCCTTGTTACTAAAGCCGGGGTGGCCTTTGTTGAGAATTCATAGCCTATCTTTATCAAACAGGAACAACATTGAAAAATCAACTTCCGGTCATGGAATTATTTTTCAATTGTTGGTTGATCAAAACAGAAATGACATTTCCAGCATTCAAAAAAATACTTAAATAGTCGTTTTAAAGACAGCAAACTGGGGGAGTCTTACGCATGTGACGGAGCAATTATAAAATCCTAAAAAAATATACAACAGAAGTAAAATTTTCTAATTTCCATTTCAACGATTTACAATATGTGATATATTGCATATTGTATATTGATATTTTAAGGAGGTATAGCTGTTGGTGCATTCAAATTCATCACAAAAAATTAAACGTACTTCTGTACGTGAAGAAGCATATATGATATTGCGGGATTGGATTGTCCAAGGAATCCTGGCGCCAGGCCAACAATTACGCGACAAAGAATTAGCCGAACAATTGGGAGTAAGCAGAACCCCTATTAGAGAAGCACTTTTAAGGCTTGAGGATGAGGGATTTGTAGAGACCAAGCCAAGCCGTTCAACTATTGTTTCCCCTATTCGATTCGAAGGGGTATTAAACATTTATTCCATTGTTTGGACACTGGAAAAGCTGGCTATGGAACAGGCTTTTGATTTCATTGAAGAAAGACACTTAATTGAGATGGAAGCCATTAATCATGAAGTGAAAAACGCAATCGACGAGGGAAATCAAATAGTGGCCGTCCAGAAAGATAATGACTTTCATTCCATTTACATCAATCTATCTACAAATGATGAATTGAAGCGGATTCTATCGGGACTCAAACAAAAACTTATACGAATGGAACTGTTTTATTTCAATCAGGTAAGTGATGTTAACCTTTCCGTTGATGAGCATGATCAGATCATACAGGCAATTAGGAATGGAAATATCACTATGGTCCTAAAGGGGATAGAAAAGAATTGGAAAGAAAGTTACTATAGAATTCAAGCCCATACGGAACGTGTAAAAAGTGGGGAAGAAAAAAATGAATAATGATACTTTAGTTGCTATATCACCTTCAAGAAATAAAGGGATTGCACTAGTACTGACTGGCGCTGCGTTATGGGGAGTGTCAGGAACGGCAGCTCAATATCTATTCCAGCAGCAAGGTTTCAGTCCTGAGTGGCTCACTGTTATACGCTTGTTGCTTTCTGGAATCATCTTATTGGGGGCCGCTTATAAGAATGAAAGACTGAAAGTTTTTGAGATTTGGAAAACTAAACAAGATGCGCTTCAAATTATCCTTTTTGCAATTCTCGGAATGCTCGCTGTTCAATACACATATTTTGCAGCAATTGAACATGGTAACGCAGCCACTGCCACAGTCCTTCAATACTTGGCACCGGCAATGATCACTTGTTATTTAGCCATTCGTTCCAAACGTTTTCCAGGCATTACCGTAAGTGTAGCTGTGATCATAGCGATTTTAGGCACTTTTTTACTTGTGACGGGAGGAAGCATACGCACACTCTCCATTTCCGGGTGGGCAGTATTTTGGGGAGTAACATCAGCCTTTGCCTTGGCATTCTATACATTGCAGCCTTATAAACTCCTTTCAAGATGGGGTTCAATGATTGTGGTGGGTTGGGGCATGTTGATTGGAGGCATATGCTTTAGCGTGATCCACCCCCCATGGGCATTTGAAGGCAAATGGACGTTATCTTCATTTTCAGCTGTTTTATTCATCATTATTTTCGGTACGATCATTGCTTTTTATTTTTATTTGGAAAGTACAAAATTCATCTCTGCTTCAGAGGTAAGTTTATTGGCTTCAGTTGAGCCATTATCCGCAACCTTGATATCCGTTTTCTGGCTGAATGTAACATTCGGTTTTGCCGAGTGGATCGGCACACTCTGTATTATAAGCACCATTACGATACTATCAATCGTAAAAAACAAGTAATATCATTAGTAAACCCGGCAAAATAATGGATTCTCTGCTGTAGTTTATTTTTACTTGGCGATAAAAGCCAATAGCCTGCCCTGTAGGGGGATAAGCTTGAACATTAACGAAAGCTTATTTTACATGAGTTATATCCATACACTTCTAAAAAAAGCAATTACACTGCATGTGAATTGCTTTTTTTTGTATTATTAGCAACCTTAAAACTATGTCGTTTACTTGAATGCCTATATTTATTTATTTTCAGCTCTTTAAAATGCAAAAGGGCAACCCTGGTTGCCCTTGGGTCTTACCTGTATATTGGAAACTAAAGAAAAAAAGGTATATGAGTCTGAATCCAATATTACCTTTTTTAACTAAATGTAATTGAGATTTAGTAGAGTTTACCGTATTTCCAAATAATGTTTCAGAACCTTTGACGGGAAGAATTTGAGGGGCAGTGGCCTTAAAGATACAATAATGGCAGGGGGCATTATTAAATTCCGTTGAGCTTGTTTTAAGCAGTTGTACATAGCTTTACCGCCAACTGAATTGGCAGAGTGAATAGTAATTCGATTAGCAAATAGTTTTTCTTTGACCATTTTTTGTACAAGCATAAAACCATTCCTGGTTTTATTTAATAAATCATGGTCCAAGGAAAGATGTTCTATATCAAAGTTTTGCAATAGCTCTATACATTCGTCAATAGTCTCGACTAACACATAGCCATCGGGTGCTTTCCGATAGTCATCCAGAAAAACGCTAATTTTCTCCATTTCTACACTCCTTTCCTTTTGCAAGTGTGACTAAGAAAAGTCAAATAACCCCAAGAAAATATGGTTTATCTATTAAGTCTAACACAACAAAGTAAGAAGGGGGCATATTCGACGTTTAATACTAATATACGACAGCCTTTTTTAATAATATTCTATATACTTATCGTTGTCTGCTTCAACTAACGGATCTTTACTATAAGGAGGAACTGTTACGGAGCCAATCCCCTTAAACTATGTTGCATGGTTTGTAAAAAAAAACATATCGTCCAACTCATTGTGAAATATGGTACAAAACATCCACTTATAAGTTAACGATTGTAATAATTTGGGTAAAAGGTAATATCTTGACTAAAAGGAGAAGTGATATGTTACATCAAGACGAGATTTACCTTATACTTAGGGACAAAACGCTGCTGTTGGAGTTAAAGGAACAAATTAATGACTATCATATTTCCTACTTATCAATGATTAATGATCAGCTTTCATTGATTGATAATGCTCTAAAAGTATGTAACGTTGAATCCTTCACTATGTCAAAAGGATAAAACCAACATTTACTTATATAGGGGATCAATTTTTTAAAACTATAATAAACCAGCTTAGCGCCCTCTGAGAAAGGCGCTTTTTTAATGGGCAAAGCAGTGTCAATTAATAGGCCTCGGTTAAAAAATCAATTCACTGATAATTTCAGGGGCATAACTCCATGTTCTGGTTAGTTATATAGCAAGCGGGACCTTATTTATCACCTACAGCATTGTGATGATGGTCTTTTTCATTTTTATAAGCAGCAATTTTAGCAGCATCTCCAATGCTTTCAAGTGTTGCCGTAGCCATCTGTTCTCTAATGCGGATGATATGGGCATTCATTAGTTGCTTGGCTTTGTCCGCGTCCTTTAATGCGATAGAATAGTAGATTTCTTTATGTTCTTGAAGCGTTTCTTGAAAATGACCTGGTTTTGCGAAACGATGCCGTCTGGTGGCACGAATCGTATTTTTCATTTGATCACTTAGAGTATGGACCAACCCAGCAAATATGGAATTGTTTGTGGCTTGTGCAATACTATGGTGAAACAGCAGATCTGCTTGCAAGCCTAATTCTTCATCATGTTCCGAACGTGCCATTTCTTCTAGAGCTTTAAGGATATTTTGTAAATCAAGAGAGTTAGCTCTCTGCGCAGCAAGAAAAGCACACTCCGTTTCAATTACTCGGCGGACTTCAAGCATTTCATAGACCATGTTGTCCTCAGCTTTGATGATTGAATTGGTTAGCTGTTCGATCAGTGACTGAACATCAGATTGTCTGATAAATGTCCCATCACCTGGTCTGACCTCAATGACTCCGTTAATTTCCAATACTCGAAGGGCTTCTCTGATAGATGTTCGACTCACTTTAAAACGATTGGACAACTCCCGTTCAGGGGGTAATTTATCTCCAGGTTTCAATTCCCCGCTAATAAAAGATTCCTTAATTTGATTGAAGATGATTTCGTACACTTTGGGGGATTTAACTGGTATAGAATCCATTACTTCCTTCACATCCTTCCATAACAGCTCTAAAAACATGTTGGTACGACCATTAGTGAAATCATTCTAACAAGCATTCATTTATGAAGCAAGGGGATAATCGCAATATAAAAGACATTTCAATCGGTTAGACCAATATGGTAAATAGATAATTGTCCAGATTCAGTCAAATCCCGTTCATTTGGGTATTAAAGGCCATTTAAGTTTTGTTAGGATGGAAAATCAACAATAAACACTGACAAGTAAGCATTTATTTATGGAGAAAAGCATAAACGGGATAATTGTTGAAAAAGTCAAAAAATTTAGTATAATGAAAATTGGTTAGACCAATTATTCGGTAGCGATATCATTTAAAGCCATTAAGGAGGGTAAACCATCTCTCGATACTATAGTTGAAGAAATGAAGGAGAAACTAAATCTCGGTATAGGTTCGACCAAAGTTTTTGATATAACGAAAAAAGGATGATATAGCAGAAAGAAGGAGAATGGAATGGAAGCGGCTAGTGTAAATTTAATCAACGATTTAAAGGAAATTCTTTCGGAAAGTCAAGTAACGGAAAACCAGACAGTAAGAGAATTACATGGCAGGGATGAATCATATCATGCTGTAAGTCTTCCTGATATTGTTGTATTCCCAGAAACCGCACAGCAAGTTAGTGAAGTTGTGAAATTGGGGAATAAGTACAAAATTCCAATGGTTCCTTTTGGGTTGGGATCAAGCCTCGAGGGACATGTCATACCGTACAACCATGGCATAACTATTGATTTTTCACTAATGAATAAAATCCTGGAAGTGCGTGAAAACGATTTTCTCGTAAAGGTTCAGCCAGGCGTAACGCGTTCGCAACTAAACAAAGAATTGAAAAAATACGGTTTGTTTTTTTCCGTGGATCCGGGAGCTGATGCCACTCTAGGCGGAATGGCGGCAACAAATGCAAGTGGAACGACATCAGTTAAATATGGTGTGATGCGTGACCAAGTCCGTGATCTTGAAGTGGTGCTTGCAGATGGTTCGATTATACATACTGGCAGTTTAGCCGCTAAATCATCATCAGGCTACCATCTAAACGGCCTTTTTGTTGGTTCAGAGGGAACCCTTGGCTGCTTTACGGAATTGACGTTAAGAGTTTACGGAATTCCTGAGCACGTTATGGCGGCAAGAGCATCATTTCCGGCATTGACCCATGCGGTAGAAGCTGTTGTATCCATTTTGCAGTCAGGTGTTCCAATAGCAAGGGTGGAACTTGTCGATGAACCATCAATGAAGCATGTTAACCTTTATAGTGATACAAGCTATAACGAAGCGCCCACACTATTTTTGGAATTCCATGGAAATGAAGCCGGGTTGAAGCAAGACGTAGAGTTCACTAAGGAAATAGTAGCTGAACATAATTGTCTCGATATTGAATTTGAAACAGATAATGCTGCCAGGAACCGCCTATGGGAAGCTCGCCATAATCTTGCCTATGCTTATATTCATGGCAACCCTGGAAAAAAACTGATGGTGACTGATGTCTGCCTTCCGATTTCAGAGCTGTCCGGTGCAATTCACCACGCAAGGGAAGCTGTTGATTTCCTTGGCCTTACCGGTGGGATCGTCGGCCATGTAGGCGACGGGAACTATCACGTACTCTTAATGATCGATAACAATAATCAAGAAGAGATTAAAAGAGCTGAACAGCTAAACGAACAAATTGTCCTATATGCCCTTGAGCGTAAAGGAACATGCACAGGCGAACATGGTGTTGGGGTCGGTAAACAAAAATATCAGAAAAAAGAACATGGAGACTCACTGTTTGTGATGGAAAAAATCAAATTAGCCCTTGATCCGGATAATTTATTAAATCCAAATAAAATATTTATGCCAGAAAGAGCGTGATGGAATGAAAGTATTAGAGGCATTCAGTGCATTAGCCGGAAAATATTTTGCTGTTTGGGTTATCTTGATATCCGTCATCGCCTTTATTTTTCCTGAGCCATTTTTGGGATTGGGAGGCTATATTACAATATTGCTTGGCGTTGTCATGTTTGGAATGGGGCTCACTTTGAAGGCAGTTGATTTTAAAATCGTCATCACTAAACCACTGCCCGTGATAATTGGAGTTTGCGCCCAGTTTATCATCATGCTAACTGTGGCATTCCTAATTGCGAAACTCATGAATTTGCCAGCTGAATTAGCTGCAGGTCTGGTTTTGCTTGGCTGTGTACCAGGCGGAACAGCCTCTAACGTTATGGTATATCTGGCTAAAGGGAATGTACCTTTGTCGATAGCTATGACTTCGGTATCAACTTTACTGGCTCCAATCATGACACCACTGCTTCTGCTTTTGCTGGCAGGACAATGGATGCCGGTTGATTTTTTTGATATGTTTAAGTCCATTATACAAGTTATCCTTCTTCCAATTGTTCTAGGTTTGGCCATTAAGCGGTTTTTCCCTGTAATAGTTGAAAAAAGCTTGACCGTTTTACCACTTATTTCGGTAGCAGCCATTATTACTATTGTAAGTGCAGTAGTCTCAGGCAACGCAGCTAGCATTGCTGCTTCCGGATTCCTTATTTTTACTGCCGTGATGCTTCACAACGGATTTGGGCTACTGTTTGGTTACTTAGCAGCAAAAGTTCTTGGACTTGATGAAGTGAATAGAAGAGCGATTTCGATTGAAGTGGGCATGCAGAACTCCGGGTTAGGCGTTGCGCTTGCCACTGCACATTTCGGCCCGCTGGCAGCACTTCCAAGTGTCCTGGCTGCTGCATGGCACAATATATCCGGACCAATTCTTGCGACTTACTGGTCTAAAAAGTCTGCTGGCGAGAGTATAGAGGAAGCGCCAGTCCATCCGGTGGAGAACAAGCTTTAATTATATTTAAGTTAAAAAAGATCCCATGCTCCCAGCAGGGATTTTTTTGGTGCTTATAAACTCCCATCATTTAAGTAAAGGGGTTCTGACTTTTCACTAACTGCTTTTTATCAATTTGCTTAAACGCCTTTTGAAATATTGAAGTAGGTCATAAGATAGGTACGACATAGAAATTATAAGGAGTGTCTCAAATAGTTTTAAGAATAAATTGTCAGATATATGATCCATTTTTACTGCCGATAAAATCAAATCAAAAATATCGATGAAGACTACATGAACAATGTATATACCTAGGGCTCTTCCTCCTACTTTAGTAATGAACAAATCCTTGCCTAATGTTTTATTATTTAATGCAAATAAAAAAAGAAATGCAGTTAAAAAGATAGTGGAAATAAAATATTCACCATGGCTTCCTGATAATATCTTATCTAACAAGTATCCTTCTACCACTTGGACAATAAAGAAGATAAAAATTAATAATAAGAAGGTTTTGGCTGTTATTGCTCTTGCCTTTTTAAAGAATTCATCATCCGCAAAGAAGAATCCCAAAGTTGTATAAAAAAGACCTATGAATAAAGCATCCCGTGTACTTAGAGGAAAATCATAGAACACCGAATACGATTGTCCGAAAAGACCTAACAAGTTTAATACTAGGCTGATGGTTAAAAGAAGCCTTACTTTTTTTAACTTTAAAAAACCGAAGAGAATGATAACACTCCAAATTAATGCGGTTAAAAACCACAATTGGTATCCGCTAGTCCCAGTTCCGTAATAAATCAGGTCAAGAAATGAAAAATGATTAATGTATTGCTCAAATTCCTTTGGTGCATCGGTAGCATCTTTATAAAGAATAAGAACATCATACATCATATAAAAGAAAAGCCAGCATAAATACAGTTTCAAGATCTTAATAATATACCTTTTAAAATAATCAAAGGAATCCCTTGTATGCATCATCTTTTTACCGAACAAATAACCAGATGCAGTAAAGAAAAATGGCACCGCAAACCTTGAGATGTTATCGAGAATAAATAGACCAATCTGGCTATCCCTAGGGAATACATGAATGACTACAACAGATAATATTGCAAAAAATTTAATAAAGTCAATCGCGTTATTTCTTTCCATTTGTTCACCCACTTTTACTGTCATTGGTTATTCCCTATATTATGTGCACCAAAGAAAAATTTATTTTTATCTTTTTGAACCCAATTACGAGATACAGTAAGAGACTTAAAGGAGGGGAGATGAGTGCATCACCTTGTGGATAGTCATATGTATGCCAATGTTCGATTTAAATTGGCTCTTACAAAATAATCCTGTAATCATGCCTATTGACGATAGGAAATGTGGGAACTACCTGATTACAAATTGCAAATTGATATCTCATTATTGCTGTTCAGTTCGAAGACCAAGAGTATAGAAAGGTGCTAATCGCATTATTTTTCAGCTCCGTATACATTTTCTACCGGGGTTATTACAACAAAGACATTTATTATGAAAACTATGTTTTATTTCTCCCAAAACAGTTATGTTTTTTTAACCTCTCCTTATCTCATTGTTTCTTTATACAGATTACGGGTATATAAGAGAAGATAGAAAAAGTAGATGGGGAGTAGATTTCGATGAAAGTAATTTTTATTCTAGTTCTAATTGTAATTGCATATATAGTATATAAAAAGGTTGTTAAACGAAGGTAGATACAATGACTAAAACAGCTCTTAGAAGAGGATTATATATTTATATGGAATTCTTTAGGTTTTTTTATTTTTGCGGGTGTTTTACTTTAAGAGTTGCCTGCCACTTTTTTAACTTTGCGAAATGTTTGACAAGAAGAAGCGTTTATCCCTTTTAGTACACAGCCCATATTAGTTAAATCCCAATTTAATAAATCGGAGGTATGAATGTGTTAAACAAATTTAAAAAACTAATAAATGATCCAAAAGTACAAAAAACAGTAAAAGAAAAGGTAGTCCCTTTGGTGAAAAAAGAAATTGAAAAAAGAAAAACAAATAAAACATAATTCTAATACGAGTCAATGCTCTAATAGGCCATTTTCACTTTTTTATTTGTTGAAAGTCAAAGGATTCCCCAACTTTCATATTAGAGAAATAATAAAGTATTATAGGATATCAATAAGCACAGTAACTACTTTCAATACTTAAGGAGTTTTAAAATTCGTTGGATCGTAGAGACGGTATTTTTAAGGGGTGGAAGCTTTATCTCTCAAAAATTGATTAACTTAATGGGTGCCTTACTTCAATAAGAAGTAAGGCTTTTTTTCTTTAACTATAGGGGCATGTTAATTGAACGATAGATAGGAATTAAGGTGATCGTATGAAATATATTAGTCCTGGTTGGGGTTATTTCTTTAGAGGATGCTTTGATTAGAAGTATTATATTTCGAAATGCGTTAACGCAGTATGGTTGTTCAAAAATTTTCTGCGATAAACTGAGTGGTGCAAAAAGACAGCTTCCTGGTTTAGAGGAAGCACTTTAGTATGCAGGTGAAGGCGATATAATTGTTGTTTGGCGATTGGACCGATTGGGACGTAACATGCAAGATTTGATTCAAATTGTGAACAGCTTAAATGAACGAGGCCTAGACTTTCATAGTCTGCAAGAAAATCTTACAATGGACAAAACAAACGATAAATGGATACTATAATTCAATTTGATGAATCAGGTTCTTTTAACCATGCAGATGAAGGGCGTTTAACAGGTGTATATTACTTTAATATTGAAGAAATCAGACCGTTTATGGAATCACAAGGATTGGAAAGTTTGTAGCTTATAGGATCAAATGCAGGTGCTATTTTAACAGATGAAAACTGGAGTTACTGGATAGACAAAGGAGAGCAAGAAGTAGATAAAATAATAAAGTTACTTATAGAGAAAGCATCAGACCCTTATACCCTTGGAATATCATCACACTTACTTTACATTGGAAGAAAAAAGGGGTGATAAATTGCTCCTTAATGAACTAACGGGTGGTTAGTTTAAGTTCAGAGCTGTCTTTAAGGCAGCTTTTTTTCTTTTTGCAACTATCGGGGTAGGATAGTTAAATACAAATAAAGTTATTTAAGAATGTCAATTCTCTTATCCAATAATCTGTCCAGATTATTGGATAAGAGCAGGAACTTTTGGGAAGGAAGCCGAAGTTAATATCATGCTTGTGTTATTCAATAAACTTGCAGATTAGTGTGTTAATGAATAAGTGATACTACGTAATAATAGTATTTCACGTACAAAATTAGCATTATTCTTTCAACCTTCTTGTGTAATCAAACCCCTAAATCTAATTATAAAGGAGCCCCAAGTTATGGAAATTTCTAAGGGAGTAGAGATGCTCCATCTTGAATTTCATGGGAATATTATTCATCCAACGCTTTTATGGGATCAAGAAATGGCTGTTTTAATAGACACTGGATTCCCTGGACAAATTAAAGATTTACGCGTGGCAATGGATAAGGTAGGAGTGTCGTTCGACAAACTAAAAGTTGTGATTTTGACGCATCAGGATATAGATCACATAGGTATTCTTCCTGAGATATTACAGGAGTGTGAAAGTAATATTAAAGTATATGCTCACGATCTGGATAAGCCTTATATTCAAGGGGATTTACCTTCTTTGAGAGACGGTCAGGATTTACCTCTTTTGAAAGACGGGCACCTAGAGAACCCCCCGAAGGTTAAAGTAGACGATACCTTGAAAGACGGTCAAGAATTGCCGTATTGCGGCGGCATTCGTGTCATCCATACTCCAGGGCATACTCCTGGCCATATCAGCCTATATTTAAAACAAAGTAAAACACTCGTTGCCGGGGATTCGATGTACAGTGTAAACGGAATAATTGGGGGAATTCATGCCCCAACCGCACTGGATATAAAGGCGGCTCAACTCTCCTTGAAGAAATACATAGACATCGACATTGAATCAGTGGTTTGTTACCACGGAGGATTAAGTAAAGGAAATATTAATGATCAGATTCAAAAAGTAATTTCATATTAAATTTCTAGAACCTTCTTCAACTATCGAGCGCTTTTAATAGAGTAACGAAAAAAGCCCAATTTCTCAATTTTAATGCTGAGAAATTGAGCTTTTTAATATCGAAATTTCCTTAACGTTGTATCAGCATTTTCCTGACGCTACCCCTTATAGAACTTTTGCGCTTCATGGATGGCTAACGGGTGCAGTTATGCGCAAGACGTGACTTAAATATCACAATCTTTTCCGATGAACAATTCATCTGGTTTACCAGATACGCAGGCTTTATCACCAAATGTTATTTCATTATCTAAAAAAATTGACTTTAACACTAGTGTCATATTTTATGATGAAATTAATAATTTTAAGGAAGGGAGGTGGAGCTTTGAAAATAAGTCAAATAGCTAAAATGACCGGATTAGTTCTCGATCCTTACGGCATTATGAGAAAAAAGGGTTGATAACTGCTTTTCGTCTAGACAATAATTATAGCGAGTTCGATGATTCGATTAGCGAAGCTATTAATACAATCCAACTATATCTTAATTTAGGTCTAACAACCAACCAGATTTCTGCATTGCCCTGTAGATCAAGGGTACGACAAAAGGACGAGTATTGTGAGGCATTGCTGCAAATATATGAAACCAAGCTGAATGAAGTGATACGACAAAAAAAGGCATGGGATGAGGCGCAAGTCCGTTTAGAAAAGCAAATCAACCTAATGAAGGAAAACCGGGATAAGTGGGTACCCGTAGAGGAGGAGGAAAACGGATGACCATATTAGTGACAGGCGCAACGGGGACAGTAGGGCGACACGTCGTGGACCAACTGATTCGAAGGGGGCAAAAGGTACGAGCATTGACACGTAATCCACGTCAAGCCAATCTTCCTGCTGATGTGGAGGTTGTCGCGGGCGATTTAAGTGATCCGAGTACGCTAGTTTCTACGTTGGTTGGCGTAAGCGGCATGCATTTGATTACAACAGGCGCGGAATATACCCCGTTGGAAACGGGACCGGAAATCGTAGAACTTGCTGTGAAGGCTGGAGTACGCAGAGTTACTATTTTATGGAACGGCGAGAAGGGTCCTTTCGAGAGGGCAGTTGAAGCAAGCGATCTGGAGTGGACCCAACTTCAAGCCTTTGAGTTTATGGCAAATGCGCGGAAATGGGCAGACTCCATACGCTCTGAGGGGGTAGTTCGAGACCTTTTTGGGGGATCACGAATTGCTCCTGTTCATGAAGCGGATATTGGAAGAGTCGCAGCAGTTGCACTGACTGAGGACGGTCATGCGGGTAAAGTATATACATTAACAGGGCCTGAGAGTTTGTCCGTTCAAGATAGAGTTCGGATTATTCGTGAAATCATCGGACGTGACATTCAATTTGTTGAGAGTTCTGAAGAAGAAGAACGAGAACAGATGAGGAAGATGGGGGTTCAGGAGGACGCTATTGAGTACGTAATTCGTTGGCACCTTAATCCGCCTAAATCGGCTTATACGGTGATTCCAACTGTCGAAGAGATTACTGGCCAGCCCGCACGAACCTTCGCCCAGTGGGTCTCTGAACACGTGCAATATTTTAAAAAACCATAAATGAGGCGTTCCAAGGTAGCAACTAAAGATTGAACTAATGAGTGCCTTAGCTGAACAAATCCACAAAAAAAGTCGGTTCCTTTACGTACTTTACGTAGAGGAGGAAATCGACTTTTTTGCTAGGTTTGAAATAAAATGAGGATTATTTTAAAAAACAGAGAGAACAATCAAAAAGTGGCTGGGAAGTCAAACAGGATAACTATACTTTATCCAATCAACGAGTGCGACTAAATAAACAGGTGTTGGTGTTAGTTTACAATTTATCTAGTTTACATAATATATATTATAGGAAGTTATATATTTAATTCTCATTTTGTCTCATATCTTAAGAATACTTAACTTAGTGAGACAAAATGAGAATTTTTATATTTAATCATGTCTATTATTTATCAATAATAATCTTTTTATCTAATTACAGTAACATTTATGTATTGAAAAATGTTTGATCAATTAGTTTGGGTTAAACATTGGCTCAAAGAATTTCTTGGATTTAAGATTTAATTCATTACTTACTATCTATGCTTGATTAATAAATAATATGGGATGATACATATCAATGATTACCGATATGTATTATCCTTTACGTGTTTTAAATGTAGCTTTAAAATCCACTTTCAACAAAAACCAATCCTTTTATTCTACTTCTTAAGCAACTAACTTATAGATATTCCAGCAATAAATTAGTACCGGTCTCCAATCAGTTTGTTACGAATTGCCAAAACTAAATATCCCCCACTCTGTCCACCATTTTAATCGAGAGAAAAACGCTGACCACTCCTAATAAACATAGCACTGTGTTCACAATATTAGTATTAAGATTGACATTCAGTAGGTAAGAGAAATTTTGAAATTGCATTAGAAATACTGCACAAATGACTGTTGGTATCGTTGCTCTTTTCCAAATACCAAAGAAAAAGAGTGGTATTAAACTAATAAGCGTAACAATTAAAGAATGAACAATCATTTTACTAAAATATGTTGTAATATCTTGAACAGTTGGTTGCCCGTTTATAATATGAAATACCTGATCAAGTAAATAAGTTGTCATACCAGACAACAAAAAGGATACTAACGTACAAAGGAAAACAAAAAGTGAGATAAAAAGAGCCTTTGCCATAACCAATTTTTTTCGACTTATCGGATAACCGAATGAAAGAGATATTGTTTTATTTTTATATTCATCGATTACAACCTGATTAATAAGAGAAGCTCCGAAAAGGACAAAGCCCAGTTGCATTGGCATCATAAGCTGGATTATGGTTGAATAACTTTGACCAAACTCCGCACTGACCATTTTAATAAAAAACATGGGCAAGAACATCAAAACACCCCAATATATAATCATCTCACTAAGGATCATTTTTCGCCTTAACTTCCTCCACTCCAACTCCATTAATTTAACCAACTTTTCCACCTCCATGAATTTGTTGATAAAAATAATCTTCCAAAGTACTTGTATGCTTTTGTATTTCCTCAATATCTACATCATGCATAATTAGTTTTTTGGATATTTCACTTTGCGGCAAAGTGAGATCATATATACGAATCCTATTGTCCTGCACAATTTTCATATTGGAAATTTGGAGTTCATACTCAAGTAAATAAATTGACTTCTCCACATCTTTTGTGACAATTTCAATATAGTCTGTTCGTTGCTTACTAATATCTGCTAAAGTCACTTCGTTCACGAGCTTTCCATCCTTAATGACACCAATTCTGTCAGCTACTTGTTCAATTTCCCCCAAGATGTGACTCGATAGAAGAAAAGTAATTCCATATTCCCTATTTAACATTCGAATTAGATCTCTTATATCTTTTATACCAATTGGATCAAGGCCATTTGTAGGTTCATCTAATATAATTAGTTCAGGCTTCGTAATAATTGCTCTTACAATCCCCAGTCGCTGCTTCATCCCAAGCGAAAAGTCGCTCACAATTTTATCTTCAATCCCAGTTAGATGAACCATCTCCAACGCTTGTGTAATTGCCTTTTTATCATAAAACCCTAAGTATTCACAATGAAGCTGAAGATTTTCCATTGCAGTTAAATGTTCAAAAAAGATTGGATACTCAATAATACTACCGATTCGTTTCAAGCCAGACTTCTCGGTTTTTGTTAGCTTCTGACCAAACAATTCAACCTCTCCTGTAGTTGGACTTAGTATTCCTGTTAGCATTTTCATGATTGTCGTTTTCCCCGCACCATTTTGACCAAGGAAACCATAAATTTCACCCTTTTTTATATGAAGATTCACATTGGATACGAGCAATTTTCCTTTGACCTTTTTCGTTAAGCTATGTGTTTTAACAACATAATCCATTATCTTTTCCTCCCTTATTGCTATCTACTTCTATCTTAAGCAGAGAAAGTATCTTTTTTCTTTCTCAATCCTTACATGTTTCTTAAGTTTTAGAAAAATGGCGTAGGACGTAAGAGCTCATATCAATCTCAAAGCTAAAAAAGAGCTGTTCAATTAGAACATCTCTTAAAGAAGTTTTAATATGTTATTTGTTTAAATATACAAGTAAAGCTCGTTTTTTCATAAGGTTTACTGTATAAATGGATGGTACCCTTCATTTCTTCTGTTAAGCGTTTTGATATACTTAGACCCAACCCACTCCCTTGAAATTTTGGATTTCTGGCATCATCTAATGTATATAACCGGTCAAACACCCGATCTTGATGGATTTCTGAAATACCTTTACCTCTATCCCAAATCTCTACAGAAACAGCTCCATCACCCTCTCGAAGTGTTAATCCGAAGACCCCTCCATCACTGCCATATCGAATAGAATTTGAAATAAGGTTATTAAATATACGATTTAAGGCGTCCTCATTACCTAAGATGTAAAGATGCTGATCTGGGATATCAACTTCTACGTGAAGTCCTTTTGCGAGCAGTAAATCATAAAACTCCAATACATTTTTTCTGCAAACTTCATTAAGTGATAGTTTACTTAAAGGAATCACATAATCATCTGATTCTATTTTTACCAGATCAAAAAACTGATTAAGTAAACCAGTCAAGTTCAATACTTTTTCATGCAGCCTTATCATTAATACCTTCTTTTCATTTTCAGTCATCACTTCATTCAGTTTCACTTTTTCTACATAACCTAAAATAACCGTAAGTGGTGTTTTTAAATCATGAGACATATTGGATATTAATTTCCTTAAGCTATCTTTTGTTTTTACATAATCCGCACTAACTTTTTGGTTGAAATCCAATAGCCTGTTTATTTGAATGAGTAATTGCTGAATGGCTTGCTGATCGGTTCGTATTAATACTTTTTCGGATGTTTCGTGTTTGATGATATTGCTTAATTTCCCACTTATTTCATAAAGGTTTTGCTTAAGTTTTCTTCGAGACAAATGCTGGAAGATGTTAATGATTACTAAAAAAATAATCATTGCACAAAGAAAGATTACCATGAGCTACACACCTAATTTATAACCTATCCCCCATATCGTTCTAATATAATGGGGGTTGGATGGATCCTTTTCAATTTTTTCACGAAGTCTTCTTATATGTACGTTAATGACATTTTCATTCCCGTAATACTCATCTTCCCAAATAAAGTGATATATTTGTTCCTTTGTAAATACTCTGCTTCGATTGGTCATAAACAACTTTAATATATGAAACTCCTTTGATGTCAGTTGAACAGTTCTCCCTCTAACATTTGCAGAAAATGAATTTAAGTCAAGGGTGAGCTCTCCATATTGAAGAATATTTTGCGTGGAGTTGCTTTCGGATGGATGATATTGCGTTGCCCTGCGAATAGCAGCATGAACTCTAGCTGTTAATTCAATCATCGAAAATGGCTTGCTTATATAATCATCGGCGCCAAATCCAAGCCCAAGAGCTTTGTCGAGATCACTTCCTTTTGCAGAAATAATTAATACAGGAACCATGCTCGTTTCTCTTATTTTTTTCAATAAATCCATACCATTCAATTTAGGAATCATTAAGTCAAGGAGGATTAAGTCAGTTTCTTTATCATGAAAGAGAGCTAGTGCCTTTTCCCCGTCAAATGCGGCATGTACTGTAAAATTCTCCTGCAAAAGGGCACTTTCTATTAATTGACTAATTTCTACGTCATCCTCAATTAGCAGAATACTCTTCTGCATACTTCCACATCCTTCAATGTTTTGAATTGTAAATGTAATTATTTTCTTTTATTTTCGTTTTCGGTCATTTTTATGATATAAGTTGGATTATTCAATTAGAATTTATCATCCTTAGTCATTTCACTCTAAGGATCTCTACTTGCAAATGATTGCCCCACCTATAAAAAAGCCGCTATGGTAAGTGCCCCACTAATCTTTTTCTTCATATTACTTCCCCCTTTCCTTTCCTAAAGACCTATTCAAAGCGTTATCTAATAATTCTGTAGTAATCTCAATTAATCCTGCTCACCTTACATGATTCACCAATTTAATTATGCTGATATATGAATTAAATGGCTAAATGAGAAAAATCACGGGTTAACACTTCTAATTAATTATTTAAATATAATTTTATCCAATGACAATTCAAGAAGTTTTTTATCATGAAAGTTCCGCTTTCTACCTGAAATAGATGAAAGTTCCGCTATTTTGCCACATAATCTCCTATAAGCCTTCTTAATTAAACTCATAGCAGGCTACAGGATGAATAACCTTTAATAAATGTTTAAACCTTAATGATGCACAATCCGCGATTGAGTATTGATGGACAATAACAAGCATTGACCGCTTTCAAATGTGCAACAAACATGCAGTGAATCAATAGGAAGCTACCAAGGGTTATAAGGCAAACTTTCAAATCAAATTTGTTAAGAAACACACCTACTTTCAGCAATCAGTTTCTGTTTATCTTGAGTGCAATTCATTTATATGTAAAATCGTAAAGTAGCTTTTTACATTTTATAAAAAGAGATTGAAAGGTTTCAGTAATTAAAAATGCCAGATGACATTAGAATGGTTTTAAGATCTAAAGCTTTGTTTGATTAAGCGGAATAATAATGTTATGTAAACACTAATCACGAAATGTTAATTTCCTTTTTCTTTGTTTTTTTACATATGAAAGTCTTTATTAAGAAGTTGCTTAAAGTTAGTTAACAAGTAATTGATGGGATATGTATCTTTTTTTCTGTCTTGAATTGGCTCTTCGCGTTAAAGTTGCGAATAAACCAGTCTTCCCTTCACCCTTCTGTTTTAAATAACGGTATTGTATTCTTGAAAAAGCCTATTCTTGACCACCTATGGAACTTTATGTCTAATAGATAAAAAAAGGAACACGAAATCACAATTGATTGCATGTTCCTGTAGGTTATTTAAGTTCGAATGGATTCGATACGGCTTTGGATGAATTCGAACGAGGTTTTTGCTTCTTGGACGATTTGTTTTATCAGTTCATTGACGGTCAATACTTCTTTTATGAGTCCTACGGATTGACCGCATGACCAGATGCCTCCGTCTAAATTTCCTTCAAAGTATACTTTCTTGCTTCTTTGTCCCGTAATTAGCGGTATCAATTCCTCTATAGTGGCACCTTCATTTTCAAGTTTGTCCACTTCTTTACTGACTGCATTTAATGCTACACGCGACGGACTGCCTATATTCCGTTGGATGACGACCGTATCCGTTTCATTGGCCGATACCATCCACTGCTTCACGTTATCATGAATCGGTGCTTCTTGCGTGGCCATAAAGCGAGTCCCCATGACTATACCTTCAGCACCGAGTGACAAGGCACTGATAAGGCCCCTGCCATCCGAAAATCCCCCGCCTGCTATTACTGGTATATTAACAGAGTCAATGGCTCTAGGGAGCATGACAAGCGTTCCTACATCCCCCATGCCTGGATGTCCGCCTGTTTCATTCCCTACAATAATAATGGCATCGACTCCTAATTTCTCTGCCGATATTGCGTTTTTGACGTTCGCTACCTTATGTATCACGGTAAAGCCGTGCTCTTTAAGTCTGGGCATTAAACTTTCCGGGCTTCGGCCACTCGTTTCAACAATTTTTACATTTTCGTCAATCAAAATATCGATGAACTGATCATTCGGGGTTGCCGTTTGACTTGGAAACAGGTTCAGGTTGACAGCAAAGGGTTTCTTGGTCAAAGTTTTCACTTTGCGGATTTCATCACGGAGACCTTCTGGTGTCACCTGTGTTTTCGAAGTGATGATGCCAAGTCCCCCCGCTTCCGAAACAGCAGCTGCAAGCGGTGCTCGGCCAACTTGAAACATCCCGCCGCAAATGATCGGATATTCAATTCCCAATAATTCAGTAATTCTCGTTTTCATTTGCCATACCCCTTTCATTTTTCATCGATTTCCATAAATCTACTCTTCTTGCATAATGTACACACGCCATGTCTATATACCATACTTATGGAGCCGCTTGTAAAATGTACTTCTTGGTATATCCATCAATTTTGCTGCAGCAGTGACATTTCCTCTTGATTTTTGTAATGCCTCTATCATTAGATCCCGCTGAATTTTTTCGCGGATCGTCAGTTCATTTCCCTTGATGCCTTTTTTACCACCAGGTTCCTCCCATGAAGGAAAATCATCATGCCGTGAAACGGGTTGTGAATGCATGGAATTCAAGACTTTACCATAATCCAGAGGTCCTTCTGCAAGTAAGATGGTCAATCGCTGAAGTACGTTCTGCAGTTCTCTAATATTGCCTGGCCAATTATAATCCTTTAAACGAATCAATAACTCTTCTGTTAACGGAATATTCCAATTATTCTTTGAACACAGATAGTTGACCAGATAAGGAATGTCTTCAATCCTTTCCCTTAAGGGAGGTACATGAATGGGGTAAACGTTTAACCGATAGTATAAATCAGTACGAAAGGACCCCTCTTTGACAAGCGCTTCAAGATTACGGTGTGTTGCAGTGATAATGCGAATATCCAATGATATGCTTTTTGTGCCGCCGACCGGAACGATTTTTCTTTCCTGAAGAACACGCAGTAAGGCGACTTGCATCGCTGAAGGGATTTCACCGATTTCATCGAGAAATATGGTCCCTCCATTTGCCTGCTCGAACTTCCCTTTGTGCCCTTGCCGTTTAGCCCCTGTAAAAGCGCCATCTACATACCCGAATAATTCACTTTCCATTAAATCTTTAGGTATGGCTCCGCAATTTATCGTGACGAACGGTCCTTTTTTGCGCATGCTATTTTCATGAATGGCATGCGCAATAAGCTCTTTCCCGACACCTGTTTCACCGGATATATACACATTTGCTTCTGTCGGTGCAACAAGCTTTACTTTACGTAATGTGTTATGAAAGGATTCACTAATCCCTCTTTCCCCTTTGAATGCAAATCTTTCTGAAGGCAGTGAAGCAGGAAAAAGCCTATTGGTTTCATGACCACGATTCTCTGATAAGAATAAACACTTACCGTAAACCCTTTTATCCTCTTTGGATAGAAGCGGATTTTCCTTTATGATTCGATATCCATTATTTAACAGATCGGCCAACGCCATACCAATGGATTGAGGAATCTTTTTGCGAACCTGTTTACTGGCGGAGATTATCATTTCTTTATGATTACAGACGATAAAAGGCAAATCTGGATAGGTTTCTGCAAGTTCTATCGCGTGCTGGGTCAGTGCCAGCTCCTTTTTATAGGAACGCATTCCCATTTCCTGTTCGATCGTATACGCCAAATTGGCTACCATACCCAGCATGGAGGGATGGAAATATTCTACTGGACATGATATATCCAAAACTCCCAATATCTTACCGTCTTCATTTAATATGGGCATTGCAGAGCAACTCCATTTGTGTGAGGCAATTGAATAGTGTTCGGTACCTTGGATCATTACGGCTTCACCCGTTTTCAAAGCTGTTCCAATTGCGTTCGTTCCGACCTCACCCTCCGTCCAGCATACGCCCTCCACAAAATTTATTTTGCCTGCCTCATCGAGGATTTTCTCGTTTCCGGAAAGTGAAAGGACATATCCATCCGGATCGACCAATAAAGCCATCATTCCAGATTCTTTAATCGATTGATTCATTCTGGATAATTGGGGTGATGCCACTTCTAAAAGGAAGGAGTTTTTTTCTCTTTGAATGTCCAATAATTCATTCGTTAAAATGTGTTTGCCTTTATTAAGGTATGGGTTGACTTGATCTTTTTTGCATCGATACCAGGATTCCATTATTCGCTTGTTCAGACGATTTGAATCGAGAACCCCTTCACTGACAAAGCGTTCCCATGTACGTAGATAACAACTGGTGGATAGCATATAATCCTCCTCTAATCATTTGGTTTAAACCTTCATTTGACCAGTCAATCTAGAGGAAAAATACCTTGGAGTAAAAAAAATAGGATGTTAATCGAGGTCTTTTTAATTATAGTAGATTATGTATTCGCTTACAATATATAGATTGAGTTTACAAAAAAAGCATCATGTGATCATTCACATGATGCTTCTCCATCGAACAATTTAATGCGTTAGTTTATGAAAAAATAACCCCTCCATCAATCATGATGGATTGCCCTGTCATATAATCCGAATCCGGTGAAGCAAGGTAAGATACGAATTTAGCAACATCTTCTGGGGTTTCTGAGCGTCCTAAGGTTATGGAATCCGTGAACTTTTTAAATGTTTCCCCTTTAGCAAGATTCATATATTGGCCCATTTTTTCATCGATCAAATCCCACATTTGCGTCCCGACAATTCCTGGACAGTAAGCATTCACCGTAATGCCAAACTGGGCCAATTCCTGTGCTGCCGCTTGTGTAATTCCTCTAACGGCAAATTTTGTGGCCGAGTATGTACCTAGTAAACTGAAACCTTTATAACTGGCTATGCTGGCAGCACTTATGATTTTCCCGCCTTCTTGCTTTTTCATTTGTTCAGCCGCGGCTTGCAGGCAAAAGAGGACACCATTTACATTTATATTGAAAATCTGTTCAAGATCCTCTTGAGTTACTTCCAATATAGGCTTTATTTGAGCAATTCCTGCATTTGAAACCATAACATCCAATTGTCCAAAACTTTCCACAACTTGATTCACCATTTCGAATACTTCCCGTCTATTACTTACATCCGCTTTAACGGCAAAGCTTTCACGTCCAAGTTCCCTTATCTCATTCACGACCGATTCAGCCGTATCCAGATTGACGTCATTAATGACCACATTCAATCCATCTTGAGCTAATCTTAATGCAATGGCACGTCCGATACCACGACCTGCACCAGTGACTATCGCCGTCCGTTGACCGCTAGCCATACAAATTCCCCCTTCAATTTTAGCAATGCACAGCTTGACCTACAGAATTTAAAAGAGCTTCATGTATGGATTCCGACAAGGTTGGATGCGCCGCAACTAAATCTTCCATCATATCTGCCGTTATTTCTGCATGCAGCATGATCGTTCCTTGACCAATCAATTCTGTTGCATGCTGACCAACAATGGAAAAACCTACAATTTCATTATATTGTGGGTTCACTAGGACTTTGACCTTTCCTGCCGGTTTATTGGAAAGGACAGCTTTCCCGCTTGCCGAAAAAGCGAATTCACCAACTTTAATTTCGCCATATTTTTGACGCGCTTCTTTTTCGGTCAAGCCTACACTAGCAATCTCCGGGGAAGTATAAATGCAGCGAGGGATTGCCCGGTAATTAACTTGTGCAAATTGACCGCAGGCATTCAGGGCCGCCACCCGTCCTTCATGAAAAGCAACATGGGCAAGTTGTATACCGCCTATCACATCACCACAGGCATAAATCGATGGATTGCTTGTTTGCATTCGATCATCCACCGAGATGCCAAGTCGGGAAAAGTCAATATCGTTTTCTTCAAGGCCCATTTCATTCAATCTTGGTTTTCTTCCTATTGATACGAGTACGTAATCAGCATGCATTTCTTCCAATTCGCCAGCGCTATTCTCCAAAAATACCGTCTTACTGGCTGCATTGATGTTTTTGACAGCTGTGGAGATATGGACTGTAACGCCTTGGTTCTTCAATTCGCCATGCAGAATGCTCGTGATATCATCATCTTCCCCTGGAAGCAGCTTTTCCCCCATTTCGATAACGGTAACCTTGGTGCCCATCCTGCTATAAATGCTGGCAAATTCACATCCGATGACGCCGCCTCCGACAATTAGCAGCGAATCGGGAATGGAAGGCAGTGACATGGCATGGCCACTGTGGATAATCCAATCACCATCAAACGGCGCAAAAGGTAATGGAATCGGTTCTGACCCCGTTGAAATGATGATCTTACTTGCTTCAATCACTTCATTTTCATTTCCGTTCTCGATCAGCAGTCGATCGTTTGAAAGGATGGAAGCTCTGCCCTGAATGACTTTTATTTTATTCTTACTCATTAAATATCGAATGCCGTTCACTAGTTTAAATATGACCTCTCTTTTTCGTTCCTGTACGGTATCCCAATCGACTTCAATCGAATTGGAATGAAGACGAATTCCCATTTCCCCGGCATGTTTCACCAAATCATACGTATCGGCACTATTCAATAATGACTTCGTTGGCATGCAGCCTTCGTTTAAACAGGTACCCCCCAATGGTCCATCGACTACCAGTATGACCTCCTTATCCTGCTGGGCAGCAGTGATTGCCGCTACATACCCCGCAGGACCTCCGCCTATAATAGCTATACGATTCAAGAACTTTCCCTCCTTTTCTATAAAATCATGGTGATCGGCTCTTCTAAATACCGTTTTAGTGTTTGTAAAAAGGCAGCAGCGGGTGCCCCGTCCAGTACACGGTGATCAAAAGTTAAACTGAGTGGCAAGATCGTTCTTCTCTCCAATTCTTCGTCAATATAAATTGGGGTATCGTAAGCAGAGCCAATTCCAAGTATCCCCGTTTCCGGTGTATTGAGAATGGGTGTAAAGTGCTCAACGCCATATGCCCCGAGGTTACTGATTGTAAAAGTGGATCCTTGCATGTCTTCAATAGGCAATTGACCGTCACGTGCACACCGGGCCAATTCCTTACCCTTATTCGATAACTGTGTTAGCGTACAATTTTCGGCATTTCTAATGACGGGAACAACGAGTCCATTCTCCAAGGCCACCGCTAATCCAAGATGGATATGCTCATACAAAATGATTTTATCTTCAATATAGGCACTATTCATTTTAGGATGCTCTTTAAGTGAAAGCACGACAGCCTTGGCAACAAAGTCCGTTATAGTCAATTTAGTTGATTCATGTTTTTGTAGCGTTTCTGTAGCCTGTTTTTGCAAAATGACTAGATCAGTGACATCAACTTTCATCGTTAGAGTTAATTGGGCACTGCTTTGCAAGCTCTCCTTCATACGGTTAGCGATGATGTTCCTCATGCCCGTAACAGGAATCTGCTGCCGACTCTCTAAAGCAGGTTGTGGCGGAACTATACTTTCTCCTGAATTTACCTGCATGGAATCCCTTTTCACAATTACTTTCTGTACATCTTCTTTAGTGATTCTTCCTCCGGGCCCGGTGCCTTGAATCTTCTCAATGTCAAGATTCGCTGCCTGCGCCATTTTTCGTGCAACCGGGGTGATCATTAAACGGTCTCCCATTGGCAAAGTGTGGGACTCTTTTGTTTTCAGCTTTTCTTGTTCATCAATTTTCAACTGAGTTCCTTCAGCAACAGGTTCATCGGTCTTTATTTTTTCATTCGGATTACCGATATGACAGATAACGGTTCCTGGAGGTACTCCTTGTCCTTCTTGAACAGCTATATTCAGAATCGTACCTTCCGCCGGAGATTCAATATCCATTTCTATTTTCTCTGAATTGATGCTGGCTATTGCTTCACCTTTTTGGACTGGATCCCCAACAGCCTTACTCCACATCGATACAGTACCTTCTTTCATTGCCATGCCCAATTTCGGCATTACCACTTCGACCGCCATATTTTTTTCTCCCTTCAGATTGGTTTGTTTGTCCATCATTGGATTTGTTGCTCCAACTTTTGCAGTTCTTTGCGAAAAAGCTGGAGCATGCATCATATCGATTTAATTACACCCCAAGAATGGAAGGCTCCCCCAATAATTCTGAAACGGCTTGTATCACTTTTTCTGATGTTGGAAGGTAAATATCTTCAAGCGGTGGAGAAAAAGGTACAGGTGTATGCGGTGCCGTAATCCTCTTAATTGGCGCATCGAGCGTGTCAAATCCCTTATCCGCCACCAGTGCGGCAATATCCGTTGCGATGCTGCATCTTGGGTTCGCTTCATCGATCACAATTAAACGATTTGTTTTTCCCACAGAGGAGAGAATCGATTCTTCATCCAGTGGTGACAAGCTCCGCGGGTCGACAATTTCAACTTCAATGCCTTTAGCTGTGAGTTTTTCAGCAGCCTCCATAGCTGTGTGAACTTGTTTACCGATGGCAACGATAGTCAAATCCGAGCCTTTCCTTTTCATTTCAGCTTTGCCGATTGGGATTGTATAGTAGCCTTCCGGAACCTCTCCCACCATGTTGTATAGCGTTTTATCTTCAAAAAAGATGACAGGATCATTATCTTCAATGGCTGAAAGTAAAAGCCCTTTTGCGTCATAGGGGGATGAGGGAACGACCACCTTCAATCCAGGAATGCTGGTGAACAAGGCATAAAGGCTTTGTGAATGCTGAGCTGCAGCCCTGAACCCTGCACCATGCATCGTACGGATCGTCACGGGAACCTGTGCTTTTCCCCCGAACATATAGCGGAACTTCGCACCTTGATTCAATACTTCATCCAAACAGCTGCCAATGAAATCGTTGAACATTAACTCGGCAATCGGTCGTAATCCTGTCGAAGCGGCTGCCATGGCCGCTCCCATATATCCTGCTTCCGCAATGGGTGTATCGAGGATTCTATCCCGGCCAAACTCTTGAACCAATCCTTTTGTGACACCCAAAACACCACCCCATGCTTCGTCATCCTGCAAATGATCAACTTCTGCACCGCCGGCTACATCCTCCCCCATAAGGATGACATTTTCGTCTTTTCTCATTGCCATGGCCATTGCTTCATTTATTGCCTGCGACATACTGATTTTTCTGCTCATCTCAATTCCTCCTTTTATGGTTTAATAGGATACATAAACATCGTTTAATAAATCGGACGCTTCTGGATATGGGCTATCTTCACTGAACTTAACTGCTTGTTTAATAGATTCCTCAACGGCATTCTCGAGAGAAATCAGTTCTTTTTCCGCCAGCAGATTCTGATTCAGTAAGTTACTCCTGAATAGGGCAATCGCATCTTTCTCTTGTTTATGCTCCTTTTTTTCTTGTTCCTTTTTATATTTCTGTGCATCTCCCTCGAAGTGTCCATAATTACGATAAGTAACACATTCGATCAATGATGGGCCTTCTCCCCTGCGAGCCCTCTGAACGGCTTCTTCAGCAGCCTTATACACAGCCAATACATCTTTCCCATCCACCCGGACACCCGGGATATTGTAGCTTATCGCCCGGTCGGCTATCGTTTTACAGCTAGAAGCATAGTTGAAAGGGGTGGCTTCCCCATACCCATTATTTTCAGCGATGAATATTACGGGTAGCTTCCAGATTGCCGCCAGATTTATCCCTTCATGGAATGTCCCATGATTGTTGGCTCCATCACCAAAAAAACAAACACTAACATGATCGGTCTTTTTATATTTGGCAGTTAATGCTGCACCGCATGCCAGCGGAAAGCCTCCACCGACTATCCCGTTCGCACCTAACATCCCTTTATCCAAATCGGCAATATGCATGGAACCGCCTTTTCCCTTGCAAAGCCCTGTCACTTTCCCATAAATTTCAGCCATCATCCCGTTTAGGTCGCATTCTTTGGCAATACAGTGGCCATGACCCCTGTGAGTGCTTGTAATGCTGTCCTTTTCGGATAGGTGGGCACATACACCTACAGCCACCGCTTCTTCCCCAGCATACAAATGGACAAACCCTGGTAAAATACCCTTTGCAAAAGATTCATGAACTTGGTCTTCGAATTTTCTGATCTCCAGCATTTTTTTGTACATCCAATAAGCCTTGTCCTGTGATAACTTTATTTCATTCGATTGAACCGTTTCCATTTTTCAGCCCCCAATCAGTAATAGCGAGTCAATCTTATATAGTGCAATTACCGTGCCAAAATGGGAGGCGGTAAAATTAGGACTTTATCTATTTTCAGTCGAAAAAAAACGAGACAAAATGAGATTGCTGTCTCGTTTTGTCTCGTTTTGTTTAAAATATACTATCCCAATTCACTTATCACTGAAGTTCAAAGATGGTTTGAATATGGAAGCAGCTTTCTTAAGGAAAAAGCTCTTTATGCACCATTAATATGAGTGTTAGTATTAACTATCAAGAATATTGTTAATAAATTAGAGGGAAGGACAAAGCTAGTAAACTATCAAGCTTATCGTAATCTTTTTAAGGCACCGCTCCAGGCAATCGTTTGATCTAACATTGCATGGATATTATCAAGGTGTAAATCAGCTGGTTTAAACGTCTTGAAGTTTTCAAAATCTGTAAATAGTGATAATGTTGGATTTACCCGAACATCCGCAACTAGTAATTCCCCTAAGATGCCACGCAAATGTTCGGCTGCACGAGCTCCGCCAGTTGAACCATAGCTCACGATGCCTGCAGCTTTGTTGTTCCATTCATCACGTGCGGAATCAAGTGCGTTTTTTAATGCCCCTGTAATGCTATGATTGTATTCTTGTACGATAAACACAAAACCATCCAAGCTAGAGAGTTTTTCTGACCAAGCTAATATTCCTGGTTCTTTACCAGAACCTTCTCCAACAAATGGCAAGTTAAAGGCTGCAATATCGACGATTTCGTAATTCGCATCTTCTCGTTTATCAGCTATTTCTTTTACCCACTTTCCCACTTGTGGGCTAACGCGTCCTTTGCGTGTGCTTCCTAAGATAATTCCAATCTTTAATTTTTCCAATGTTTTCTCCTCCTTGTTAATAACAAACAAATAATTTGTTTAAAATAAAAACCTTATAATTTAATGGATTCACAAATTTTCAATCTCTTCCACTAACGTGTAGTACCCACCTTCTGTATCTTCAATGAGATGGTTTATTTTGTTAAGGTGTTCTCGGAATTCACTTTTTTCTAACCAATTTTCATGAAAATCAATACTCTCAAAGGTAGTTACCATAATCGCCTTGTTATTATCAACAGAACGATGCCAACGGCTGCTGATCCAACCTGGAACACCTTGAGATCCCTTCTTAAAATTGAGTAGTTCTTCAGTTTGGATAGCAACCAATTCATCTAGTTTGCCTGGTTTAGCTGTAAATACATTAATCCATACTATTGCATTGCTTGATTTCATATTCATAATCTCCTGTCATTTAATCTATTTTTTTCAGTTCATTAAAAATTGGCATTTCCTTTCACCATCAAAGTGTGTTAGTACTGACTGTCATTATTCTTCATGAAAAACTAGGGAGTTAAAGCCCTAGTAAATGTTTGCACACTCTCCATTATAAATGCCTCAAGGGACACGGTTGGATAGTTTTCATCGGCATCCAGGTTGTTCATAAAGGCACCAAAATTCATCATCATGAACGACAACGCCTGAAGCTCTGGGTCTATGTGAATAAGCTTTCCTTTTTCATGCATCGTGTTAAAATAGTTTGTCAAAATTCCCAGTAACTGTCGGGGGTGCTCTTGTGTTTTTTCTCGAAACCCAGGTAAATTACCTTCCTCCTTGATACTTATCATAATCATTTTCCGGTTGCGATTCATGATTTCATGATATGTTCGACTGATCAGTTGTAAGTCTGAATGCAAATCCCATACGATTTGTTTTTCTTTAAAAAGTTTTGTCATCTCTTCGGCATAATGATATCGGTCAAATGCCGTTTCTAGAAGATTTTGCTTGGTTCCAAACCGACGAAATAGTGTTTTTTCACTCAAACCTGCGGCACCGGCAATTTCCTGAGTAGAAACACCATTGTACCCTTTCTCTGCTATTAGATCGATTGCCGCCAACAGCAGCTTATCATCGGTACTTAGCTTCTTACTGCTACTCATGTTCTCACTCCCTAAAAACAGACCGTCAGTACTCACTGACTTCTCACTTCATTCTATTCATCTGTTTTAAAATTGTCAAGGAAATTTTTCCATCATTTATATATTCTTTTTAAGATGGTAGGCCATTCCAGAAGATTGAACCTTATTGGCGATTCATCACCAAGATCATTCAAGAGAATTATAAAAAAAGACGGAGCTTTTTTGCTCCGCCTGAATTCTAGAATATTTTTTTCTCATTCAACTCTAGAGCTAGTTCTTTAAAAAACTGTAGCGATTCTGGATTTCCCATGGAGTCTGCATTCACTACCTTATCAAACTCGAAACCTAATAACACTTTACGTATCGGGACTTCCATCTTCTTTCCGTTCAACGTTTTAGGAATTTGTTCAACGACATGGATTTGGTCAGGGATAAAGCGAGGGGATACATGCCCTCTGATTTGTTCCTTGATTTTTGCCGTCAATGATTCATCCAGTCTTTCCCCGGGCTTAAGGACTACGAAAAGCAGCAGTGAGGAACGGCGGCCAAGCACTTCCCTATCAATGACAAGGCTTTCCATCACCTCGTCTATCGCTTCGACTACCCGGTAGATATCACTTGTTCCCATCCGTACACCCGAACGGTTGATGGTCGAGTCGGAACGTCCATAAATGATACAGCTGCCCTTATCGTCGAGCTTTATCCAATCACCATGTTTCCATATGCCAGGATACGTATCGAAATAACTCTCGTAGTATCTTGTCCCGTCTTGATCATTCCAGAAGTACAGCGGCATGGACGGCATCGGTTTGGTAATGACCAATTCACCGACTTCATTAATCAATGTTTGACCATGCTCATCAAAGGCTTCCGCACAAACACCCAATGCCCTTCCTTGTATCTCTCCGATTCTCACGGGCAGTGTTGGAACACCGCCTACAAACCCGGCACATACATCGGTTCCGCCACTGGATGAACTGAGCCAGATATCCTTCTTGACATTTTCATACACCCATTTATAACCGTCGCCAGACAATGGAGCTCCAGTGGAAAAAAGAGCCTTCAATTTAGATAAATCATATTTTCCCAGAGGTTTGTTTCCTAACTTCATGGAATTCGTAAGAAATGGTGCGCTTGTTCCAAAGAAAGTCATGCCTGTATCTTCCGCCAATTCCCAAAGAACATCCATATTCGGAAAAGAAGGACTGCCGTCATAGAGGACGATGGTCCCTTCATTAAGCAAACCGCCCATAAGGAGATTCCACATCATCCAGCCCGTAGTCGTAAACCAAAATACAGTATCCTCGGAAGTCATGCCTTGATGGATTCTTGTTGATTTAAAATGCTCCAATACTATACCGCCATGGCCTTGTACAATCGGTTTTGGCATCCCGGTTGTACCTGATGAATAGAGAATCCAAAGCGGATGATCGAAAGGAACACTTTCAAAGGATAATTCTGCCTTTTCTTTTAAAAGGTCATCCCACGGAATCGTATCTTCCAAACTCTTTTTTTCTATGTAAGGAACCAACACGGTATGCTTGACAGAGACCAATTCCTGTTTAAGCTGTAAGATGACTGGTGTTTTATCATATACTTTTCCATTGTACTGATACCCATCAACTGCCAGTAATACAACAGGTTCAATTTGTTTGAAACGATCTATGACACTTCTTGCCCCAAAGTCAGGTGAACAACTGGACCAGATGGCACCTATGCTCACTGTTGCCAAGAAAGCTATCACCGTTTCGGGTATGTTTGGCATATAGGCAACAACACGGTCACCGGATTTCACACCAAGTTTCCTTAATGAATGAGCGACAGAAGCTACTTTTTCTTTCAGCTCTTTCCAGCTAACCTCCTGCTGCCTGATATGTTCGGAACGAAAAAAAATCGCCGTTTTCTCTTCTTGATCATTCAATAATGCATTTTCAGCATAATTAAGCCTTGCCCCCTCGAACCATTTCGCACCTGGCATTGATTGCTCCGCTAAAACCCTGTCATATTTCCTGGCAGCTTTTACATCACAATAATCCCATATTGAAGCCCAAAATTCCTCCAGTTCATCTACCGACCATTTCCATAATTCATGATAATCATGAAACGTTAAACCCTTCTTTTCTTTTAACCATTTCACATATTGAGTCAATACCGTTTGCTCGATTTGTTCCTTTGTCGGTTCCCAAATGATCTGTCCATCTGTAAGCGATTTCATTCAATCATCTCCCTTAGGTATCAAATGCGTCATTGAATCATTTCATAATATTGGTAGTTTACTTAAATTGTAATCTATGAGTTTTAAAACTGTCAATTAACACTAAACTCAATTAGGCTCGTATTTATGTATGGGCAGGTTAATGGAGAAGCATGTCCCTTTCCCTTGTACACTTGACACATGTATCGTTCCATCCATGCTTTTGATAACGCTATATGAAACCATCATGCCCAATCCAGTCCCTTTATTTTTTGTCGTGAAGTAAGGCTCACCTAGACGGTATATTTGTTCCTGCGTCATTCCAATTCCCTGATCTTGGATTCTAATTTGGATGGTGGAGGCAGCATGAATTAAATGTATGTATATTTTGCCATCATGGTCCATCGATTCTATGCCGTTTTTTAGGATATTGAACAAACACTGCTGGAATTTCTTCCTTTCCCCCATGATATAATAAGCTTCATCTTCGATTAGTGATAACTTCAATTCTGTTCCATTATTGTTAGCCAAGGGTTTAATGCTGTTCATGACATGCTGAATTTCCTCCGATACCCTTAATCGCTCTGTGTTTTCAGGGCTTATGGCAGCAAACGTCAAATAATCATTAATGACATCCGTGGCCCGATCTAATTCCTTCAGTGCAATATTTGCATATCTGACCTTTGTATGGGAAGACACGTCTTCGCTTAACATTTGTATGTATCCCCTGGTAACTGTAAGGGGATTTCTGACTTCATGGGATATGCTTGCAGCGAGATGGCTAACGATTTGCAATTTTTCCGCTTTCACTAATTTTTCGAGAACCTGAAAATTAGTGAGGATGACCTCCCATAGTAAGATTACAACAACGATTCCTATGACTTGGATCGTGAAGTATTGTTTCCATAGACTTATGCCGATAGTAAGTTCAAATACTACTGTTGAAATAAACTGTGTGAGAATATGTACAATGAAGATTAATGATATACCGATGATAATTTTTTTACTGACAGACATTTTCAAATAGTATTTAGATATAAAAAACAGGGAAACACCCACTAGTGGAAAAGTGATGCATGATATATAAAATCCATTTTCCCCCCCTGTTAAATAGCGGATAATAAGAGTGATGACTATCAATATGATTCCTAACCGGTAGCCTCCATATAAACCGCCTAACAGAAAAGGGATCCATCTAAGATCCCACACAAAATCCTCTTCCATAACAACGGGAAATAGCATGCATAGAACAAGGGAAAGAATAGGGAATATCGATAGGAAGGATCCTTTTAATGCATCTAAACGGTAAACGTACTTCACTAGATAGCTCATTTGCAATAAAAAGATCGGAAAAAGGATAATTAAAAAGTTAATCAGTAAATCTTTGGTCATAAGATTCATTTTCACACCGAGCTTTCGATATTTTTTGAAGATTTAGACAGGTGTAACAATCATAACAAGATAGAGAATGATAAGCTAGTTAAATTAATATGAGGGAATTAAAAGTTTCCTCTTCCGACATCAGAAAAGAATTTGAGGTGATGTTATAAAAAATACCCGTTCGTAAAAGTGTAGTTTTACGAACGGGTATTTTCTTCCCATATTGGTGAAACTGTTGAATTTTCTAAGAGCTAGGCTAGTTAGTATTCTTGTAATTCCTAGTTTATTTAACTTTCTTATAAATCTAATTCCTTCCAATCTTTGTTATCCACTTTTAAAAGATAATCATACTCACCTGTTAAACAATGAAACTCCATTACTTATGACATATACTCTAATGCCCTTTCCAATACTTCCATTTTTTCTAAGAGAACATTTTCAATTAGTATTAATGGGGAGAAGTAAACCCTATTGGTGGAAATATGGACTGATTGGTAAAAATGATCAGTCCATTGAATATCGCAATTTTTAAGCGCCCTGTACAGAAACCCTTTTTAGATATGGAAGTAAGATGTATAGTTCATTCACTCTCATGGCTCTTGAATGTTTTCCCATCATGGTAATAAAGTTCAGAGCCTAAATGAACAGTGTCATTTTCTTTCAATTGACGAATAAGTTCTTCACTTTTTGTTTTATTCATTTCTTTATACCAGGTTCCTTGTGGATATAGAACAGCGATCGGACCATGCTTGCATTGGCCGTTACATAATGTTTTTGTTGTGTGAATCTCCTTTTGCAGCTCTAAGTTTTTCAATTCTCCCCTAATGGTCTCTGTTACTTCTTCTCCTCCATTTTTCGTGCATGTTTTCCCGTTGCAAATTAATAGATGTTTGCTAACCCCATCTAAGTTCATAAAAATTCCCCTTTATTCTTCGAATTCATTTGACCTCTATAACAAATGGATAGCTATTGACTTTACCATCAAATTTAAATTCTCCCCATACTTTGTAGATTCCAGGTTTATCAAACTTTGTTTCAAATAGTGTCTTTTCTTCTGATGTAGGATGCACATGAACAAATTTCTCACCCTTATCATCCAAAATAACAACATGGCCTAAAGCCCCTAGATAGGGCTCTGGAATAATCTCTTTCGTATCAAAACTTAACGTAACATCTTTGTTTATTCCTAGCTCTGTAGTGTTTAATTCAACTGTCTTTTCATTGATTGTCTTTGTTAAGTTTGTATCAACCTTAAGTGGGTTTTCCTTATGTTCACCATGACCTTTCCCTACGTGCAGCTCTATCGGACTAACCTGATAGGCAAGGTTTTTTGGTTTAATATCTACAAACGCTTTATAAGAGTTTTCAGGTAGGTCGAATTTCAGAGTATACACGCCATTTTCTTTTTCCTCAGGATGTAAATGATAATAATCTTCTAAGTCGGCACTTACAATAATTAAATGCATAATCTTTTCATGTGAAATTTGTAAATTAGGTGAATTTTGATCTTTATCCTTCACATCAATGGTAATTATACCTTCTTCATATTTAACGTTTGTGACCACTTCAATTTCTGAATGAGCTACATGGTCTGAATGCCCTGAATCCTTACCATCACTTTTTTTGCTCGTATGATTATCGGTATGTGCTTGCTCATTATTAGATTCTTTTTCCTCGTTACCCTTTGTTTTTGCCGCATGGGCATCCAAGTGATTGTTATTATTGTTCAAGCTTGCATATATTGAATAACCGCCGATTACTAATCCAAGATACACAATGGCTGAAATAGTCCAGGTCAACATGTTTTTTTGTTTCATGAAAAAACCCTCTCTTTTAAATTGATAGATTATCCTTTTAACTTAATCCTTTGTAATCTGAGTGCGTTTAAAACAACTGAAACTGAACTGAATGCCATGGCTACTCCTGCCAGCCATGGTGCCAGAAAGCCTAGTGCTGCAATTGGAACTCCTATGGCATTATAAGCAAAGGCCCAAAATAAATTTTGCTTGATATTTCGAATCGTCATTTTACTCATAAAGATGGCATCGGCAATACTATTTAAGTCTCCTCTAATTAAGGTAATATCAGCAGCCTCCATTGCTACATCCGTGCCAGTACCGATTGCCATGCCAATATCTGCAGTAGCTAACGCTGGAGCATCGTTAATTCCATCACCAACCATCGCTACGACCTTTCCAGATTTTTGAAGCTTTTTAACTTCCTCTGCCTTTCCTTCTGGCAAGATTTCTGCTATAACATGGTCAATTCCGACTTCATTTGCAATTGCTTGAGCTGTCTGCTTGTTATCACCTGTAATCATGACGACTTCCAGACCCATCTCTTTTAACCTTTCAATTGCTTTCCGAGAGGTTTCTTTAATTGTATCTGCAACTGCAATCACTCCGGCAAATTGGTGATCCATTGCAACTAGCATTGCAGTCTTACCTTCCTTTTCTAAATTTTCCATTTGCGGTAATATGTCTTGAATATTAATCCTGTTTTTAGCCATTAAACGGCGTGTTCCAATTAATAAGGATTTGTTTTCAACTGTAGATTCAATACCAAAGCCAGGAATAGCTTCAAAATGGTCAGAGTTGCCTAGTTCAATCCCTTTTTCTTTAATGCCCTCAACAATTGCCTCAGCTAACGGATGTTCAGAATTTCTTTCTGCAGCACCGACTAACTTTAAAAATTCCTTTTCTTCAAACCCATTTGAGAGAATAACATCTGTAAGTGTTGGTTTTCCATTTGTTACAGTTCCCGTTTTATCAAGAATCACTGTATTCACTTGATGAGTCGTTTCAAGATGCTCCCCGCCTTTAAACAAAATCCCATATTCAGCTGCTCGACCTGACCCAGCCATAATGGACGTCGGAGTAGCTAGGCCTAGAGCACATGGACATGCGATAACTAATACGGCAATTAACTTTTCAAGTGCTACTGCAAACTCTCCTGGACTTACAGCAAAGTACCACACAAGAAAAGTAATAATTGCTATACCCACTACAATAGGGACAAATATTCCTGAGATGACATCGGCTAAGCGTTGAATAGGCGCTTTTGATCCTTGTGCTTCTTCGACTACTTTGATAATTTGAGCTAAGGCGGTATCCTTTCCTACCTTTGTTGCCTTAACCTTCAGAAACCCGTTTTTGTTAATGGTTGAGCCAATTACTAAATCTCCTGCTGTTTTATCAACAGGAATACTTTCACCTGTAATCATTGACTCATCTAGGGCAGATCTCCCTTCAAATATTTCGCCGTCTACAGGTACCTTTTCACCTGGTTTAACATAAACGATATCTCCAGCTATTACCTCTTCGATAGGTAAATTCATTTCTTGACCGTCTCTTAAAACTGTGGCTGTTTTGGCTTGCAATCCCATAAGCTTTTTAATGGCTTCCGATGAACGCCCTTTTGCTTTTGCTTCAAATAACTTACCTAATATAATGAGAGTAATTAATACGGCACTTGTTTCAAAATATAATTCCACCATGTGTGCATCGGACCCTATTGACAGAATGCTTAAGTAAACACTATAGAAATAAGCCGCAGAGGTTCCAAGTGCAACTAAAACATCCATGTTTGCACTTTTATTCCTTAATGCTTTAAAGGCGCCTACGTAAAACTGACCTCCAACTAAGAATTGAACAGGAGTCGCAAGTGAGAGTTGGACCCATGGATTCATGAACATCTCTGGTAGCCAAATAAAAGATGTAAATTCAAAATGACTGACCATCGCCCAAAGTAAAGGGATGGACAAAATAGAAGAGAATATGAATTTTCCTGTTTGTTTCTCAATTTCCTTCTGTCTATGATCAACCTTTTCGCCTGTCGTTTCTTGCTTTTGTTCTAAATGATAACCCAATTTCTTAATGGCATCCTTCATATCCGGGACCGAAACTTCATCAGGATTATATTCTACAAGGGCTGACTCTAAGGCGAAGTTTACAGTTGCATTTTGAACTCCATCTAACTTGTTTAAACGTTTTTCAACCCTGTTAGCACATGCGGCGCATGTCATACCAGATATATCAAATTCCGCTTTATCACTAACCACCTTATACCCTAAGGATTCAACTTTATCTTTAAGTTGGTTCACACTTGATTTGGATGGATCAAACGTTACTTTTGATTTTTCTAAAGCAAAATTCACGCTTGCATCCTCTACTCCATCTATTTTTTTGAGGCCTTTTTCTATTCTCACTGCACAGGCAGCACACGTCATGCCAGCTATTTGAAGTGTTGTTTCTTTTTTATCGCTCATAACCTTACACTCCTATCACCACATACTATAGTGGGGTATATTTTTAGGGAAGAAAACGTGCCGGGACGAGACAGCACGTTTTTTCAATTCCTTAGTGACAACTTTGATTTTTAGGTAATTTACTCAGCTCTACATCATAACCTTGGCCCTCTATCATGTCAGTAATTCCCTTTAAAGAAACTACTTTCGGATCAAATGATACCTCTACTTTTTCTTCATTTAAGTGGACCTTTACAAAATAAACTCCCTTCATTTTTCCTACGTTCCCTTCAATTGAATGAATACAATGCCCACAAGACATTCCTTTCACTGCTAATATTACATTTTCCATTCTTTTATCCTCCTTAATTGATTTATTTCAATAACATAAACCATACCCAGGTAATGTATATGAATTTTAGAAAAAAATCGTGCTTTAATCAGCACATTCTTTATTAATATTATCGTACATCATAACCTTGATCTTCTATAACGTCAGTAATTCCCTTTAAAGAAACCATTTTCGAATTATATGATACCTCTATTTTTTCTTCATTTAAGTGAACTTTTACAAAATGAACACCATTTAATTTTCCTACATTTCCCTCAATTGAATTTATACAATGCCCACATGACATTCCTTTCACTGTTAATATTACATTCTCCATTTCTTACTCCTCCTTACTTATGTCAAATGATCTATTTTAATAACTTAAACCATACCCCTGTATAGTATATTATTTTCAGAAAGAAATCGTGCTTTAATCAGCACGTTCTGTATTAACTTTATTGTACATCATAACCTTGGTCATCAATTGTTTCTTTGATCTTATCAATACTAACTTCGTTCGGATTAAACTCAACACTAACAGTTCCAGAATCTAAGTTTACTTTAACAGTGGTAACTCCAGATAATTCACCTACATTGCCTTCAATTGAATTTATACAATGCCCACATGACATTCCTTTTACGTTAAGAGTCATTTTTTCCATATCGCTATAGTCTCCTTTTATTTTTTCATTAATTTTTGAATTGTCACCATTACCTCATCTAAAATCTCCGTATCCCCTTCTTGAATTCTTTCTAGAACACATGACTTCATATGCCCTTCAAGTAAAATACGAGCGGCACTATTTAAAGCTGATTGAGTCGCAGATATTTGAGTAATGACATCATCACAATACGTATCCTTTTCAATTAATCCTTTTATTCCTCGAATTTGTCCTTCAATTCGATTCAATCTTGTTACTAAATTATTTTTCACTTTATCTGAGTGATGGCTCTTTCTTTCACCGTCTGATGAGCAGCATTGATCGATTTCAACAATTTTATCAAGACTTTCTATATTCATCGACATTGCCTCACCTCCTTAATCACATAATACTATACCCCTCTATGGTATGTGAAGGATTTTTTATAAAAAGTTTAAAATAGGTATTTGACAGAGATTATTCTTAAAAATTACGGCGGTTTGATTAATAATACTTGAGTGTAATCTATACAAGATTCACCTTATCTATGCATTACAAATTGAAATGTTATTTTGCACATTCAACTTTAAAACCCAGCTACCTTCACATGAAGATTAGCTAGGTTTCTTAATTATTTACATCCACTTATTTATTGAACTATTCGAATCCGACTAGTATAAACGCGACTGCTCATTGTTCAGCAATCGCGCCCGATTGCCAATAATATATTTTGGAAAATAAGTATCAGTTTTAAACACATGTAATAATGTTTATTGATTTAAAACTGGAATTCCCTTAGAAGAATAAAAAGTAAAGATTACCTTTTTAGGATATCGAACCTTTCCAACTTTAGCAAAGAGTGGAAGGATTCAATGAAAGGCATTGTCATTAACTAAATCTAAATATAAGAAAGACAAAACATTTCGAATAAAATGAATGAGTGTTTCCGCTATTTATATGAATAGTTTGAAACAAGGTAATTTCAATGAATTAGGAGGTCCTATAAAATGAAGTTTGTTACAAGTGTAAACACAACAGTCAACATTAAAGTAATTGGTATTGGCGGCGGAGGAAATAACGCCGTTAAACGTATGATCGAGCATGGAGTTAAAGGTGTAGAATTTATTGCTGTTAATACAGATGCACAAGCTCTTAATTATCAAAAGCAGAGATCAAGATACAAATCGGTGCTACATTGACAAAAGGTTTAGGATCAGGGGCAAATCCAGAAATAGGCAAAAAAGCAGTTAAAGAAAGCAAAGAGCAAATCCAAGAAGCATTAAAAGGTACAGACATGGTATTCGTTACAGCCGGAATGGGCGGCGGTATAGGAACGGGTGCTGCCCCTGCTATTGCTCAAATTGCCCGTGAGCTTGACATACTAACCATTGGCGTTGTAACACTTCCGTTTGCGTTTGAGGGCCATAAGCGTGCAGCACAAGCAGCAGTCGGAATCGTTTCAATGAAGAAAGTAGTGGACACATTAATTGTTATTCCAAACGATCGCTTATTGGAGATTTTACATAAAAATACACCCATGCTTGAAGCATTTCGTGAAGCGGATAATGTTCTTCGCCAAAGTATCCAAGGTATATCGGATCTAATTGCTGTACCAGGTTTAACCAACATTGATTTTGCAGACGTGAAAACAATCATGGCCAATAAAGGGTCTGCCTTAATAGGAATTGGCAGAGCAACAGGTAAACATCGCGCTGCAGAAGCTGCAAAGAAAGCCATTGGGCCAGTCCGTTACTTAACACTTCCATCGACGGAGCCCAAGGTGTGCTAATGAAACTCACAGGCGCCAATATAAGTCTATATGAAGTACAAGAGGCAGCAAATATTGTTACTTCTGCGGCAGGCTCCGAGTTAAATATGATTTTCGGTTCTGTTATTAATGAAAACTTAAAAGATGAAATTATAGTAATTATCATTGCTACTGGCTTGAATGATCAGGAGGTTCCATCATTAAAATTGTCTGCCCGTCCTTCAATAACAGAAATGGAAAAACAATTGTCACTAGAGTTTTGATGCAAAAAATTCACGTTTAGTATTTGACCGAACCCTGGAAGTTTAATACTCAAAAACATGTAAAATTCTTGAAGAATGCAAAATACGAATATTATAAATCACCAAGACCACTGTTAGATGAAGGTCAAATAGAAGGTATGGAGCAAGAATTATCTGAAAGTCTAGAAAATCAATCCAAGAAAACATCTATGTTAGAAAATGAACAGAAAAAACACTGATACGAATAATTCATTTCAGTGTCATCAAAAATATGCAAATCGCACTTAATAAAGTGCGGATTTTGCGAGCATCGTTATAGTCGCATCATCCATCGGAGGATTATGGAGACCTGCGCGTACATCTCTATAGTAGCGTTGCAGGGGATTGTTTCGTTGTAAACTTTTGGCTCCGACGACCCTCATCGCTTTATCGACGATGGAAATCGATTTGTTGACGACCGATAATTTAACAGCCCCCAATTGTTTCGATAATTCATCATGATCTTCAGGCTGCCGCATCCATTTTTCTGCGACAGAGTAGAGGAAATGGTGTGCTTCCCCCAATTCCAGTTCCATCTCCCCAATAGTACGTTGAACATTCGGAAGGTCCCTGATTGGTCCTGGTAAGCTATTCGGAGAATAGGTTTTCGCAAATTCGACTGCGTAATTTCTGGCAGCCACTGCGATTCCCAAGTAGCATGCCGGTATATGTAAAAGCCACGCTTCAGGTTTTCTTTTTTCACCAGGATTGCTTTTCATGACATAATACTTTTCAGGCAGGCTGACATCATTTAACACCAGATCATGACTACCTGTCCCCTGCATCGAAATCATATCCCAAGTTTCTTCTATACTTACACCCGTAACATCACGATGAACTAAAAATGTGCCTAAACACTCATCTTCGGGTACCCATGCCGTTACGAGAAAAATATCAAGGACGGGAGAGAGTGTAGTAAAAGTCTTTCTACCATTCAAGTTCCATTGATTACCCTTTTTGATTGCGGTCGTTTCCGGTCGGCCTCCGCGCGTCGGGCTTCCCGTTCCAGCCTCAGATGCTGCCGTATTGATTAGAGCGCCTTTCGACACTTCATCAAACAATTCATTCATGACTCCTTTTTCCCATGGTCTCTTCTCCGTTAAGGATAGGACCGTTCCGACATGCCAGCCTATTCCTAAGGCTGTTGGTCCGCAATATTGAGCTATTTTTTCCTGGCATAGGAGAAAATCATATAAGGAACCTCCATATCCTCCATCTTCTTTTGCTAAAGTTAATTGGGGATATCCGAATTCCTTTAACTCCTGAATGTTTTCAAAAGGAAATCCCTTTGAATCATCAAGAGCCTCAGATCGGCCGGAAAATGCCTGAATCGCTTCCTCTAATTTTTGTATATATTCTTTTTGCTTCCATGATTGAAAAAACGACATGAAGATCATCCCTCCTCTAGTAAACAAAAATCCTGAACCAGCCAGCAGCAGAAACAGAACTGCGAACTCCACTTTATCATATCACCTTAGTGTAGTTTATGGTTTGAATCTGCACATTAAGAGTCAATGTCTTCATTTTTATATTCTTTGTTCGCGTTCTTGTAAGCTTCCTTCGCCTGGTCAATATTTTTGTTTTCGAGAAAGTAAGCTATCGCGGCTTGCCCGATTCCATAAGTGACGGCGCCCGCTACCGCACCGGAAACGGCTAGACCAGCCCCTGGGATGAAACGGACTGCAGCCCTGACACCTTCCCTGACAAGGAGCCCGATACCAACATTGATTCCTAATGCTGCAATGAATTCACTTGCCGTTTTCGTATTGATTTCTTTATCCGCGATAAAACCAATCACCACAATCATCAAACCTTGAATGCCGGTCAAAATGGGAAAATCGGCAAAAGGTATTGGTTCTGCACCGATTAAACCTGCGATTGCCGTAAACGTTCCCACTATCGTCCGAGCGAATTTCTTCTTAACGAATTGGCTCTGCATCGCCTTGGCAGTCTTCAGCTTCGCTTCACTGGGTAAGGCCTCAATTAAATAATCAGAAAGCAAATCTATGTTCCAACGCATATCATATTCAATATTTCCGCTTTCATCAAAATCAATATACGAACAAGTGGGAATGATGTTCAAAAGTGGTATTTCACTATCTTTAAATCGTTTTGACATCAAATCGATGGCTTCGTCAATATTCTTTTTTTTCTTAGGATTGGCATCAAAAGGTACTTGCTTATAATGGGGCGGATCTAATTCATCCACTTGGGTGACCACACAGATGACGGGTACATCATAATGGTGATTCTCTTTAACGATCTTGCGCAGCTTATTCAATTCTTGTAAGTCTTCTTCAATACGTGAATCCGTTTCTTTTGCTTTAATCAAGAAAAGAAACACATCAGGCTGTTCTTCAGTCACCGCTTTCATCAATTCATCCAACGGTGTTTCTTCTTCGAACTCTTCCGTAGGAGCTTCACTCTCACCCAGCCCGCGTGAGTCCAGCAAACGAATTTTGGGTTCGGCATCACTCGGGTACCATAGCCATTTCCCCTTACCTGTTCCAGATTTAACGGAACTGACATATTGCCGTTCCTGACCAAACATCGCATTGATCAGTGATGACTTCCCAGATCCTCGCCTTCCGACAAGAGCAATTCGAGGTTCTCTTGCATCAACTGTCATCGTTTTAAGCTTTAAGAGCTGGTCGAGCATTTTGTTCTTTTTTGATTGTGAAATTGGGAGCTTATCTACCTGACCTTTAATGAAACTGAATATGCTTCCCATTTCATCGTGTTTTTCCGCCATCACTCATTCCCCCTTTTTAAGAAGTGTTTTAAGTAACATTTACCCTTGAACGATTCAATTTAAGCATGTAACTTCATTCTCCTTGTAAAATTAAGGGGCTCCATTTCTCTATTCATTTAGCTCTTTTCTTTTAAGAACATAACGACACTGGCCATATATTTTTGGATTTCCTGAACTTGAAAGGCGGCAGAATCCGCAATCTGTTTGTAATGATGCTGTCCTTCATCAGTGATCCGTAAATACCGTTTAGTTCGTTTTTCACTTTCCCACCTGCCGACAAGAAGGCCGTTCTCTTCCATTTCATGAGATAAATCGTATAAATAGCCGTTTGAAGCGATCCAACCGAACTGATTTTTAAGCAGATCGCCAATTTCCCCCATATAAATGGGTTTCTTAGTGAAAGCGGCTTTTAAAGTTACATAACGGACAAGGTCCTTCACCGATATTATTTTCGAGAAATACGACCTGTATTCTTCAGGAAGCTCATTAACAACCGGTGGGTTTTCACCAGATCCCCTTAAATCATACATGAAGCGATCAATGACCTTTTTCACTTCGGAAAACCGTTCCAGGAAATTTTCTTGATACCATATGTAAAGCTCTTTGCCTTTTTCCGTTATTTGATAATAATTTCTTCCCTTATTCGTATATAATGATAAATGATTGGATTCGACTAGTGTATTGGATATTTTACAAAGATAGTCATAGCTATGCACTTTTCCCGTGAACGTATTTTTCAGGTCCTGATGAATCGCTCTTGGATAATTCGCTTTTATCCTCAAAGAGTGAAGTAAGAAAATCGTTAAAAATTCACGCTGGCTCAAACCAACCGTTTCAACCGTCGCAGACAGTTTTTCCCCTTTCTTCACAGTCATTCCCCCCTTAGTATACTGTTTAAATAATACATAAATAAATATTTCTTTCTTCCCCTTATTATCCTGTGCTGCCACATAATAGTAAAGTTTTTAATGCCAAACTGCCTAGTACTAATTTTTTGGATTCGATCTATTGTGGGATGGGGGAATTCCGAATATCCTGTCGAGGTTTATTGTGAATTAGTTTAAAACAAAAAGAAACGGCCTATGATAAGGCCGTTTCTTTTTGTTTTTACTGTTCCGTTAAAATGATCGGATCTTCTTTTGTAATGACGAGGGTATGTTCATATTGGGCGGAAAGCTTTCCATCTGCCGTTCTCGCCGTCCAGCCGTCTTGGTCCATTTTCATATGCCATGTTCCTGCATTCAGCATTGGCTCGATCGTGATGACCATACCTTCTTTTAAACGGGCACCTTTACCTGGCTTACCATAATGTAGGACGGTTGGGTCCTCATGCATGGTTTTGCCGATTCCGTGTCCTGTAAAATCGCGGACAACAGAAAACTTTTCACCTTCTGCATATGACTGGATTGCATGCCCGATGTCCCCGAGACGATTTCCTGCCCGTGCAACTTCTATGCCTCTATATAAAGCATTCTTGGTTACATCCATTAAGCGCTGAGCTTCATCGGAAACTTCACCGACTGCATATGTCCAAGCTGAATCCGCCAAACCGCCATTAAGGTTCACCACCATATCAATCGTAACGATGTCTCCCTCTTTTAATGCTTTTTTTTGCGGAAAGCCGTGACAAATCACATCATTCACTGATGCACATGTTGCATATTTGTAGCCGTTATAGCCCTTTTGTTCAGGTGTAGCACCATGCTCTGCCAAGTAGTTATCGACAAATTCTTCTATTTCCCAAGTCGTGATGCCCGGTTTTATCATTTTTGCAATTTCTCTATGCGTCGCAGCAAGAAGTTTGCCCGCTTCATGCATCAAATTTATTTCTCGTTCACTTTTAATGGTTATCATTTAAAATCCTCTTTCGTTTTATAACTTTTCTGCTTGAGACTCCTTATTTATCATATGCCTTTTTTTATATAAAAAGCAACCAAAAACCCGGTAAAAATCACCGGGTTCATTAATTCATGACCTTTTCTGTACCTGCATTTCTTAGAAAAATAAGCTTTTACAAAAGTGCTAAAAATGGAAGCGAGCGTCTACGTTATTTACACAATTGAATATTCCAGGTGTGATTTACCTAGAACATAATAATCACCATATGGCTTATTGTTTCAAAAATTCTAAATAGGACCATGTGTATTAATTGGGTACAGATTCCCATTAAAAGCAAAAGAAACTCTTCCTGTTTCCTCTGATACTACCAATACAAGTGCATCACTTCGTTCAGATAAACCTAATGCAGAGCGGTGGCGTGTTCCAAGTTTTTTTCCCCCTGTTGATCTGTCTGAAAGCGGAAGGACATTTGCTGCGGAAACAATCTGGTTTTGACTAACCAAAACGGCACCATCATGCAGTGGATTTCCAGGGAAAAAAATTGATTCCAATAAAGAATGGGTTAACTCCGCTCCTATTGAAATACCGGGTTTAATCAATGAATCAAGAGGATCTCCCCGTTGAATCACGATCAATCCGCCATGTCTCAAATTTGACAAATTTTGTACGCAAATTGATAATTCGGGATATTTGTCCGTAAACGGTGACAAATAACAGTTTAAATAAAATGTTGCTGCCTTCATATCGATGAATATGAATTTATCCTTTATTTTCTCGAAACTTCCAAGGAGACAATAATTTTCATCACCCATTGCTTCTAAATTATCCTGTAATGCCGATATTACTTGGCGTATCTCCTCTTTTAACATTTGTTTCATCGGTGAAAAATCACAATTGCCATTATTCACAGGCATGCACCTCCCTTTTATTATTTCACTCTCTTTTTTCCATAAATCTTAATTGGCCTCGAAAAGACCTTTCTTAATTTCCCTAGCACTATTTACCCTTGTAAAATTAATAATTATGAATGTACTTAAAGTTTGTCTTCACGATAATTAATTATTCATCTTTACTATCAATCAGCAATGACTTCACATTTTTTTATGTCATATGGGCAAGGTAAGAGAATAGATATATTAATGACCTGTTGATAGATATCCTATAATAAGAGGTGGTATTAGATGCCTTATGTAACAGTATTTGACCAAGGAACGTTTGAAGTTGAAATGGGAAAAAAGTTAGTATTAGCATTGGAAGATAACGGAATAAATATTCTACACCGATGCGGTGGGAAGGCTAAGTGTACAACTTGCAGAGTGGAAATATTGGCAGGTGATTTTTTGGAGGTCACACATAAAGAAAAAAAGGTCTTTGAGGAAAAAGGAATGGAAGATCATTTGCGTTTATCTTGTCAAATTTACGTGAATGGAGACATAACCATTCGGCCGATCAAAACGGTTGAGAACTCTGGACTTCCTGCTGGGCCAAGGCCTGAAGACTAAATAGTTTCATAAATAGTGTAGTTTTGATCAAAAAACAGCAAAACGACTAAAAATATTTTTTCTAGTCGTTTTGCTGTTTTTTTTATCTTTAGCTAAATGATTTACTTCTTTTCCATGACCGCAAAGTAATTATCTTCATTATCAGCAAAGTTGAAGACTCTTCCAGATGGCATATTTACAAGTTCTCCCACTTTGATATTCTTCTCCGAAAAGTCTTTATATAATTCATCAAGATTATCCGAGTAAAACATTAATGAAGGTGTAGCAAGATTTAATTCAGGCTGCATTTTAGCAATGAATTCCTTATTATGCAGGATGATACTCGTTTGTGCTTCCTTTGTTGGGGCTATTTCAATCCATCTAAACCCTTGGCCGTTATCTTCTTCAGAAATTACGCTAAATCCGAATTTTTCCGTCCAAAATTTCAATGACTCATCTTGGTTATTAACATATAACATAATTTGACCGACTTTATTAATCATTGGGTTCTCTCCTTTTCTGCTGGTTCCGTTATTAATTGAATCGTTATGTATAAGCATCATGCTGGTTGGGAATAATAAACTGATTTAATCGTATAATAAATGCAAGATTTAATCAATATTTACAAAAATTGAATTTTTCCGCTTTTAGGAGGGTTTTTAATAACCAACACAAGTGTTTAAGGAAAGCAGATATCTCTTACGAATTTTGCTTAATTGTTTCTTCTACGTATTCCAAGAAATCTGTATGTGCCGTATTACCTTCCAGATATTGAGCTACCACAGTTAATGGTATTATAACTCTATCTCTCTTTTTGGAGTAAAGAACCGTCTCTGTTTTAATGCCCCTATTCACTTCATCTAGTTCAGAAGAAAAATGATATACAGAATCATATTCATACCATTTATAATCTTGATTTATATTCCTTTTTATAACTTCTCCAATATACGCACCTATCCTTATCACAAAATTATCAAAATGATTCTTTAAAAGTTCCCTCCCCATTTGAGTAGTACTTAATCTTTTCGTATAAGCATCTATATAACGAATGCTTTCAATAGTGAAATCTAAATTTCTCTTTGTTAGGTTCTCTTGATCCCAATTGTCTTCTGACACATCCTGATACATTAATTTCGCAATGCCTTTTAAATCATTTTTTATTAATTTAGTTTTATTTAAGGAACCGAACATATGACATTTCCCCTTTTCACATTATCTATTGGTTAATTATACATTAATGGAATTGCTCCATTGTTTAATTAAAAAAGCTGTGCAATCTTTATATACATAAATTTGCAGGACTTTTCGATTTTTCACAGAACTTCTTTACAGAGTATTTATCAAAGGAGAGTGAAATGGTGGTTCTTTCGAAAGAGGGTTTGTTAAATATTTTGGAAGGCAACAGGAGATTGACGTTGCGGGTGGTTGAAGCTTTCCCTGAAGAGGAATTATTTCATTATACACCGGCCGGGAAGCTTCGCCCTTTCGCAGAGATGGTTAAAGAAGTCATGAACATTGAGACTGGATATATGCGTGGAATTGCACTGGGTATTTGGGAGTTTCCAGATTCCTTTTCCGTAATTTCCACCAAAGAAGATCTCGTATCAGCATGCGAAGCAGTAAGGGATGAGACGAGGAAATTGTGGGAGGAAATGACCGAGGAAACGCTTGGAGTGGTTGAAAAAGATCCTTTTTTCGGTCCCTCACAAAGCCACTTTGATAGACTTCAATATGCCCTGGAAAATGAGATCCACCATAGGGGACAGGGTTATATTTATCTTAGAACGCTTGGAATTGAACCACCGGAATTTTTCGTAAGGTAATAATGCATTAAGTAATAAATTGGGAGCAATGAAAAATAAATAAGAAAATAGGAGTGAGATACATGTCAGTTGATGCATATCTTAATTTTAATGGAAATTGTCGACAAGCAGTAGAGTTCTACGCAGAGGTTTTTGGAACGGAACCACCAAATATCATGACTTTTGGGGAAACACCGCCTAATCCGGAATTTCCCCTTCCAGAAGAAGCGAAAAATTTAGTCATGCATACAAGGCTTACTATTAATGGAAGCAATATCATGTTTTCAGATACTTTTCCTGGTATGCCTTTTGTAGAAGGAAATAATATCAGCCTGGCATATGTCGGTAATGATATGGAAGAAATTAAATCGATCTTTAACAAACTAAGTGAAGGCGGCACGGTTGGTCTAGAGCTACAGGAAACATTCTGGAGTAAAATTTACGGTCAGTTAACCGATAAATTCGGAATCCAATGGCAATTTAACTTCGAAAGCTAGAAAAGAAATTTGGATATAGGACTTTTCACGGTTTTGAAAAGTTTCTATATCCTTTTGTATTTCCATCACCATGAGGCAAGGATATTGTAACAGCAAAGGATTAAGGGGATTAGTTAAATGATCGGTTGGAATACACAACGCACCCTGACTTTACATCATTATCTTGGTTCTTGATAAATGGTGTATAGTAAAAGGGTAATTTCAAGGTATTTAATCTAATCGACTAAATTCCCATTTCCATGATCATAATAGCAAGTTTAGTTATCCTGGATATACATAAAAACAATAAAGGAGAAAAATCATGAAAAACAAAATTCAAAAAATCACAACCAACCTGTGGTTTGATTCACAAGCTGAAGAGGCGGCGAAGTTCTACACTTCCATCTTCGAAAATTCTAAGATCGGAAGAATCACTAGCTATGGAAATGAAGGAAATCAAATCCATGGGAAGCCACAGGGAACAGTGATGACAGTGGAATTTGAATTGGAAGGACAAGCATTCGTAGCATTAAATGGCGGTCCGCAATTCAAATTCACAGAGGCAATATCATTTATCATCCATTGCGAGGATCAAAAAGAATTGGACTATTATTGGGAAAAACTCTCCGAAGGCGGAGATGAAAAGGCGCAAGTGTGCGGTTGGCTGAAAGATCAATTTGGCGTGTCATGGCAAATTGTCCCTGCGAATCTAACTGAGATGGTAAACGACTCCAATCCTGAAAAATCGGAAAGGATGATGAAAGCGCTGCTCCAAATGAAGAAAATTGACATTAAAACTTTAAATCAGGCGTATATAGGATAAAGTTCCAAGAAACAAATTTCTAGTAAGCTGTGTTCGTTGCAGAAAAGTGGACGATTTTGAAGTAACAAAAGCCTAGTTTCTCGGTACTTGAAATTAGGTTTTGATATTTGAATTTCCTTAAAGTTTCCTGTCGTTATCAAAGTAAAAAAGAAAAACTTTCAAGGAAAATGAATGATCTAGATAGTTTTTAAGGGAGAAATAGAATCGATGGACAATATATTTCCAACAGCACTTCAACGTGGCGATGAAATAATAGAAAGAAAAATCCGCTATGATTCCTTAGTTGTAGAACATAACTGTTTGCTTTTAAAAGCACAAAATCATCATGTCGTGCTGTTTCATGAAATCATGGATTCGTTCACGATGAAAGCGGGTCCTATAAAATTAACCATTCCTATTGGAAGTTATACGATTGCTTATTATTGGAAAGACCGCCCTTATAATTTATACATTTGGAGAGATAATGAAGGCAATTATTTAGGATCCTATTTTAATATTGTAAAAAATACATATATGGCGGATAAGTTGGTATCCTTTGAGGATTTGATCATTGATATCTTGGTGCTTCCAAGTGGCGCCCATTTTATTTTGGACAAGGAAGAGTTACCTGTGCCATTAGAGCAATTTGAGAGTGGTTCTGTAGAACAAGCCTTAAACTCTTTACTTGATTCCATTGATATTTCTCTTTCACAAATCATTGAAGAATCCAAGAAACTCTATAAACATTACGACCTCCTTCCATGGTTGAACGATAAATGACAATGGTTTTGATTCTTTGAACTCCACAATAGAGGTAACTTCATGAACAAAAAGCCTACTTCATTCAGTAGGCTTTTTGTTCCCTCTCACTCACCATCAGCTTGAGCCGATATACTGTTGGCAAGCTCCTCAATGTTCTTAGATACCTTCGCACTGTATGAGTAGTCACCGTAGCAATATGGGTATCGAAAATTATCTTTGTCTCCGCCGCAATCATAGAGAGTGGGGTTCTTTTCGACCTGAAGCATGGAGAACTTCTTCGCAAGTTTTTCATTATGCTTGCCCCCTTCATTCGCAACGAAATCAATATAACCGATTCCCATGTTATATGCTTGAATGATCGTGGCAAAATCCACGCCCTTTTCATTGCCATATTCATTGATCTTCTTAAAATGTTTCACCCCATACTTAATGCTTTCCGTTGGATCTGTGATTGCATTTGGATCAAGTCCCGCTGACTCAGATGCCTGCATGGGGTCTCCGCCCCGTCCTCGGCTTTCCTGCTGCATCAAAGCAATCAATGTCGAAGTATGCTCCTCAAGTCCGTATTTAGACAACTCCCCTTGAAGAAGTGAGCTATACTTTTTTACGTTCGCAAAAGAATCAAGCGTATTTACTGATGTGGAAACATTTTCGGAATTGGGGGTTTTCATGATCTCCTTAATGAGCAAAAATGTAAAAACCAGGATAAAAATGACAAAAACTTTCTTTGATTTATTACGTTTCTTCTTCTTCACATTCTCTCTCCGATATCTCTAAGTTAATATATTTATATCTTAACAAATAGTAAGACTGATAACTATTTAGAATACCCAATTAAATGTTTTGCAAATGAGACTGCCAGTAATTGAAATTAATATATTTCCTTCAGCTCTAAACTTAACCGCAAAATCTTAGAAGGAACAGTGTCACACTGTGCATATTTTATCGAACAATGAGTCACCCTATTGGTTGGAGGTGATATGTATGGACAAGAAGAATGAAAAAGAAGAAATCATCCTTGATGATAAAAAGAAAAAATATAGAAACGAGTTTGGGGCAGATCCGGATGAACAAGAAATGAATGGCCTGTATGGTATGTTGGAAACTGAATATGAAGATAAGCTTCACGATAAAGAAAAGTAACGATTGGGTTATTGTATAAGCGCCTTATATGGCGTTTTTCTATGTGTTCATATTCTAAAGGTTCGTATTTTGTTTCATATGAACTGATTTTTAAATATACAAAAAAAACGAAAACCGAGAAAGTCTTCGTTTTTTTCAAATTTAGATCCATTCGGTCATTAACTAAAAGGATACGATTAAAAAAGGGGGTGACCAAATACTGTCACTCCCTTTACTCGATTAGTATTGTGAAGACTGTCCGCCATCAATGGGAATGACTGCACCGTTGATGAACTCTGATTCCCCTGATAATAGGAAGGCGACTAAGCGGCCGACCTCTTCAGGCTTACCAAAGCGTTTCTTAGGATTCACACTGACGAAATCCGCCATTGCCTCTTCCCAATTTTCCCCGCCTATTTGCCTGAATGATCCTTCTACCATCGCTGTTAAGATTACCCCTGGTGCAATGGCATTTATGCTGATTCCATATTGGCCATATTCTATGGCAGCTGTTTTTGTTAAGCCTGCTACAGCATGTTTACTTGCAACGTACGCAGCTTGGTTAAGTACAGCACGAATTCCACCTACGGAAGCCACGTTCACCACTGCGCCTGATCCTTGTTCTTTCATGATTGGCAGAATGTATTTCATACCAAAGAATACACCATTGATATTGATGTCCGTTACTTTGTTGAAAACTTTACTATCGTACTCAGCCATAGGGGCTTGTTTACCTTCGATACCCGCATTATTATAGAATCCATCGATTCTGCCATATTTGCTGACTGTTTGGTCTACATAGTTCTTAACTGCCTCTTCATCCGATACGTCTGCAGTGACTAAAAGCACGTCCGATTCTGGTGCAATTTCCAAGATTAATTTTTTTGTCACTTCCAAAGATGCATCGTTTAAATCAACTAATGAAAGTTTAGCCCCTTCTTTAGCCAATTCCAATGCGGCTGCTTGTCCTAAACCGGATCCTGCCCCAGTAATGATTACAACTTTGCCATCGAATCGTTTGCTCATTTGTCAAAACTCCCTTTTTAAGTTATCCCGAAAATCTATTTGAATACTGATTATCCCTTAAAGCTTAAGAATCCATCATCAACAGGAATGACTTGTCCATTAATGGCATCCGCTTTTTCAGAGAACAAGAACGTTACAACTTCAGCAACTTTTTCTGGCTGAATCAATTTTTTCCTCATATGAAGTTGTGCCAAACTGTCCAGGAACTCTGGATCTTCGCCAATGATCGGCGTTTCGATAAAACCTGGTGCAACGCCGACAACACGAATCCCATATTGCGCAAGTTCAATTGCACCGGATTTAGTCATGGCGATGACTGCAGCTTTTGCAGCATGGTAATTAAAGCTGCCAATTGAAACCATCGTTCCATATATTGACGCTGTATTGACGATCGTTGCCCCAGTTACACCAAGCTCGACCATCTTCCTTGCTGCATAATACATGCCATAATATACGCCGTGTTGGTCAACATCAACTACTCTGTGGTATGATTCTGGATCCATCTCTAAAAATGGTTTAACTAGTCCAATTCCAGCGTTGTTGAAAATGCCATTGATGGTGCCATGATTGGCAATTGCAGCTTCCACCATCGCTTCCACTTCTTCCGCTTTAGCTACATCCACTTTCACAAAAGATGCCGTGCCTCCCTTTTGTTGAATAGATTCAGCCGTTTCTTTGGCAGCAACATCATTGTAATCAGCCGCAACGACAATAGCTCCCTGTTCAGCTAATTTATATGCCGTTTCCTTGCCAATACCGCTGTCCGCTCCTGTAATTATTATGACCTTTCCTTGTAAACTCATGTAACGTCCCCCTTTAACAAAGTTTGTTGCTTATCAAATTAAAATGGCCCCTCCGTCAATTACAAGTTCTTGACCCGTAATGTGGCTGGAAAGATCGGATACTAAGTACATCATTAAATTTGCAATTTCCTGCGGCTCAGCATACCGTCCATCCGGAGTCGTTGCTTCCAACTGTTTTCTAGCCGTTTCAGCTGCCTCGGAATCACCTTGACCAAAGCCGCTTTCAATCGACCGCATCATAGCCGTATTGACGACACCTGGGCAGACGGCATTCACCCGGACACCATATGGAGCAACTTCGACACCAGCTGTTTTCGTCATTCCAAGAACCGCATGTTTACTTGCGCCATACGCCACCATGTTTGGTGTTGCCAGTAAACCCGCTCCAGAAGCTGTATTTACGACCGCACCGCTTTTTTGTTCAATCATATGTGGCAATACATGTTTCAAGCCCAAGAAAACGCCGCGTACATTTATTGACATTAATTGATCGAAAACCTCAGTAGGATAATCGATAAGCGGCATTATTTTGCCTTCCCATCCGGCATTATTCAAGAAAATATCGATTTTGCCATAGAAATCTATCGTTTTTTGAACATAATCTTTAATATCATCTTCCTTTGTAACATCGGCTTTAACGAATTTCGCTTCGCCGCCTTTTTCTTTGATTTTACTAACCGTTAGCATGCCAGCCTCTTCGGAAAGGTCTACAACAACCACTTTGGCCCCATTTTCTGAAAGTGTAATAGACGCTGCCCGGCCGATACCCCCGCCGCCACCGGTAACAATTGCTACTTTTTCTGTAAAATTGAATGCTTGCATAATATTCTCCCTTTCTCCCTTTAATCTTGGTGATGATATTCTTGTTTGAATACGATTACATCATAACACCATTTTTGTCGATTGTCGACAATTTGGTTTTAGAGTCAAAGACTCTACATCACTCCACGATTCAAGGCTTCATGAATTTCATTTTTTGCTTTAAGGAAATCATCTTCTAGAATGGCTTCTATGGACATTTTTAATCTGAAATGGAAACTTTCCATTGTTTCCGTGCTCCATTGACTTTGGGCAAAAACCATGAGAATATGACTGGCTTCTTCAAAAAATCTTGATAATGCTTTGTTATTAGCGATTGAAAAAATATATCGAAATATCTGTGTTGCCCTTTTTTGATACTCGATTACATTCCTTTTTTCACACTCATCGGTAGCACTTGCCAAATGCATTCGTAATGATTGCTTATTTTCTGCGTGCCACTTCCCTTGGGAAAATTCAATGCCCATCTGGATCAGCCCGATCGTAACATCATTATATTCAATGATTTCCTTTTGTGAAAATGGCTTGACTATCGTTCCCCGCCGCGGCATCCTCTCAACAATACCGTCAACCTGCAATAGATATAGGGCTTCGCGTACGGGTGCACGGCTGGTATTCAATTCTTTGGAAATGTCTTCTTCGACGATTTTCTCTCCAGCTTCTATTTCACCTTCAATGATTTTTTTTAAAATGTGTTTAGCAATTTGTTGTGGTAACGATTCTCCAAAATAAATGCCATCTGCCAAATTGGAAGTATTTCCAAACATCTTTCAGCACTCCTATACTTCTATAATTAATTTTAGTTCTTCTAGTATAACATAAGGATAGGAATTAACTTCCTTTAAAAAAATCACATCCCGTATGGTAACCAACCTAGAATTAACCGAAAGCCTCTTCGCTGAGCTATGCATACCCTGTTGGTTTTTGGGGTTAAATGCAACTGATATAGAGCCCATTTAAAGAAAGGGCTCCATGGTGTACTTTTTTATTCCACTAGCCTCGGTTTCGCTGGATCGCAGTCTGGCTTTTCCGTGTCTGTCGATTCAGCTAGTTTCGTTAAATAATAACATTCTTCACGCCACATATGATCTGCCATTAATGGCGAAAGCGTTCCAAGGGCCTGCGCACTGAGGTCAAGCTCCTCCAATTCAAGCAGGAAGTGCTGGAAGAATTTAATTTCCAATGTGACGTCCGCATTCATTTTTTCCAATGCTGGGAATGTTGACAGATTGGTTCGCAAAAACCCAGCCATTTCAACAGCTTTTAAATAAAAATCATTAAAATGTTTTTTATATTGGTCACTTTTCTCTTTTAACCTTTTTTCAACTTCATCCATATTGGATGATATTGCACCTGCATGTCCTGCTGCATCTAATAGCCAAACTAAATGATGATGAAGTTCATGAAAAACCGGTGGCATTTGATTTGAATTGAAGTATTTCAATAACCTTAAATATTCTTCTAATTCATTCACCATATGATTAAGGAATGAAGGTGAAAGATGTATTTTTATTTTACCCACCAGATGTTCTTTAATTAGGCATAGCTTAAATTCTCGAAATCTTAATGTTTCTTCTTCAGCCTTGGCGGTAAGTTGGGAAATCTCTTCTGAATTGGCTTTACCAAGGAGAGAATCAAAAACTTGAATGAATTCTGAGGCAATTTCAATGTATTCCACTTCAACCGGAGCTAAAGACTCATGGATGAACCTGGCATGGTCACCTAAGATTTGCAGCCAAAACCGATGCTCGAATCTTGCTGTTTTCTCCAAAAACTCGTTCATTTACTCTCCCCCATAATTTTAAGTATAAGAAAAGAAAGTCACTTATTATTTGTATTCCTAAACCTACAAACTTATTAATATAATTATATGGGGCGTAATTAAGCTTAAGATTGATTCATACCCGCATGATTGTACATCGACCGAGGTCAAATCCCGTCCACTCCCCAGTGAGTCAAACGTGTTCATACCTTCTTCAAACCGGTCATTTTAGTACATATTTATCCCTACAGATATCTGCAAATACAAACATAAATTGTATTGATTTAAATGTTCTTCAAGTGGTGAAAATTGTGAATCGGGGTCAGTTGGAGGTAGGTAGATTGTCAAAGGAAGTAATGAGTTACATTGACTATCCAATGGTGAAAGTTCCAGGTGGAGAAATAGAATTAAGGGACGATAGAATTAAAAGCAAATGGAAAGCTGAAATCAGACCGTTCCTTCTTGCCCGTTATCCTGTTACTACGGATTTCTACTATACTATTACAAATGAATCACCTAATTCCTTTTGATCGGGATTTAAAACCTGTTGTGAATATTTCTTGGTATGATGCCATTTCTTTTTGTAATCTACTTTCACAAAAAGCTGGACTGGGAGAGTCTTATTCTATTAATGGTGAAAACATTGTTTGTGATTGGGAATCAAACGGTTTTCGACTTCCTACAGAAGCAATGCATGTAAAGCCGGTACTGCTGGTTATAGAAATGGAGAGCTGAATAACATTGCCTGGTATAACGAAAATTCAGGGGACAAAATCCATGAAATAGGAACAAAGGAACCTAATCCATGGGCTTGAATACCAGATGCTTTTCATCTGGAGTTACAGTAAAATCAGCAATGGAAAACGTTCTTAAAAATTGCTCAACATCAGGTTTTGGAAAAGTGATCATCATTGGCAACCCCTTACATTTATAATATTGAGAAATATCCGTAAATAATTATACCCTTTTTTTCCTCATTGATATTAAGGAAGTAGTGAATTAAGGTTTTTACTAGCGTAAAAAGGATAATCTTCTCTCCCTTAAAATAAATTTAGTTCAATTAATCTTAACTAAACATTATATAGGTATCCGCTACTTCAGGTTATTCAACACTATTCCTCTATAAAGAAATCGTAGCATCGTTTTGTCATTCGCTAGACTGAAAGTAAGATCTGTTTAAATACGAAAAAAGCTTAAGAGCACAGTGCTCTTAAGCTTCTAGCTTATTAAGCATCAATCGATATATCTTCTTGCCCCGGCATATTCCTCTCCGTAACCCGATGTTTTTATTTCATCTATCCTTACATGTGTTGAGCTGTTAGGCGAATGGATCATTTTGCCGTCACCAATATACATTCCGACATGATGGACCTTTCCTTTCCCTTTATCATGGGCAAAAAATAGTAAGTCACCTGGTTGAAGATTTTCTTGTTCAACCTTTTTGCCATGCTGAGCCTGAACGGAAGAGTCCCTTGGGATCGTTATTCCATTAGCATGATACATGGTATACGTAAATCCAGAACAGTCAAATCCAAAACCGGACATTCCTGCCCATAGATAAGGTAGCCCTAAAAATCCTTTTCCTGATTCAACGATGTCCTCACCGTTTGGAGTTGGTATTTGATTTTCATTTTTATAGACTGACACATCCTGCTTTTCTATCCATTTTGCCCCATTACTCGGTGTCATCACCTTCACTTTATCTTTTTTCACCTGCAATATCGGGAGGCGGGTATTGAAGCTGACCTCCATGAATTTGGACCGAAGTTTCGAATCCGAATAGAGCCAAGTCTTTGGGGCATTTACAAGGGCAAATCCTCGTTTAAATTGCTTCTCAAAAGAATTTCCGTCTTTTAATTGTACCTTTGGCATCCATCCTGGATAACCAATATCATTGCGGGGTGTCGGTTGATTGGCAACGGCTACTTTCACCCATTCACCCTGCTCTTCAAGAATCGTCACTTTAGAACCATATAAAGCTTGTGTTTCCAGGTTACCTACAAGCCACAGCTTGTCTTCATATTTCATCGAGCCGATCCATGCGTTCAAATCAACGGGATTCGATGCAGATGGAGCATCGATTTCCCTTAATAATCCCGGCTCAGTCCAAAGAGTTGCCACGTTCACATCAACATAGGCAATTCGCAGCTTCTCTCTTGAACTAGCTTCATTGGGACTGAATACTAAAATACCAATCGCAAATAAAGAAAGTACAAACACAGTTAAGCTTTTCAAAAATACTCACCCTTTCGAAATTGTTTTTATTGAGTAAAAGAGGATTTCCTCTTGACTCCCAGTCCAGGTTTATCGGAAATTAGAAGTTGATCTTTTATAAATTGAATGCCTTCAAATGGCTCATTCTTAATCCATAATGGTGCATCTAAATCAATCTTTGTTATATTTGGATGGGCGGTTGCAAGATGAGCCGCGGCCGCTACACTTACGGTTGATTCCATCATGCTCCCGATCATGCATTCCACTCCAGCTGCTTCTGCCATATCGGCGATTTGGAGTGCACGTCGAATTCCGCCAGTTTTCATTAATTTAATATTAAGGAAATCAACAGCAAGTTCATTCAGGAGTCTCATGGCATCACGTGGGGAAAACAAACTTTCATCGGCCATGATCGGCACTTGGACAGACCTTTTTATTTCTTTCAATCCTTCGATATCATGGGCTTGAACGGGCTGTTCCACCAAATCAACGTTCAGCTTTCTTTCCTCGATTTCATGAATGATGGAAATCGCTTGTTTTGTTGTCCACCCTTGATTTGCGTCAATCCTGATCATAACCTGGTCGCCAACAGCAGCACGAATGCTGGCAACCCGCTCCACATCACTCTTCCAATCTTTCCCCAGTTTTATCTTTATCGTAGAGAACCCTCCATCGATAAGGGACAATGCCGCCTTTGCCATTTTTTCGGGTTCATCAACGCCGATGGTCATATCATTTTTCAGGACATTGGTTTTACCGCCCAGATATTGATATAATGGGAGCTGCCATCGTTTGCTGACTGCGTCGTACAAAGCGATTTCAACAGCAGCTTTTGCACTAGTGTTACCTACACAGGATCGTTGGATCAGTTGAGACAATGCATTGATATTCTCGATGTCGCGGCCAATCAGATGTGGTGTGATCACTTCTTCAATGACCGTCATGATTCCTTTTACAGAATCACCTGTGATGGCAACCGTAGGTGCTGCAGCTCCCAAACCTTCCGTTCCATCCTCCAACTTTACGGAAACCATGATGTTTTCAATTTCCATTGCGGTGCGTAATGCAGTCTTGAATGGCTTGACAAGTGGCAAGGTTTCCACTGATACTTGTAAACTTTCAATCTTCATATTAACAACCCTTCCTTAAAAGCTTGAGAGTATATATGATGTAAGAATTCCAAAATAGGTGCCCAGAAGACTGCCAAGTACAGCCATCAATATCCCGACCGGTATTAGCGCCCGGTTGAATGCTCCAGCCAATATAGGGGCCGATGCCACACCCCCTATATTGGCCAACGAGGCAACTCCCATTGTAAATAGATCCAACTTAAAGATTTTGGCCAAAATGACCATGATCAATCCATGAAAGAATAGGATCATAAATCCGGATATAATATACACAGGTGCTTGAAACAGCTGTGAAAAATCGGCATGGGAAGCAATTAAACCAATGACTATATAAAGCATGACTTTGGAAATTTCCATGGAACCGGCAATACGTCCAACCTTCGTGACAGCCAGAATTAATCCTACGGTCGAAGCGATGATGATCGTCCAAGTGGTTCCATTCACAGCGGCACCGAGTACCGGCAGTTTCTCCCCAATTTTGGTTGCCCCTGCTGAAACAATTAATGCCAGCGCCAAGAAACCGATCAATTCCACGAATCCAAATTCCGTCTTGGCGGTTTCCCCCGCTTCAAGCTCGGAAGTCATTTGATCAATGAAAGATGTATCTGCTTTAGTCCAAATATTGAATTTTCCAGCAAGAGGCACCAGCCAAAACAAGAACATGACCCAAATGGAATAATTGATTGTATCCATGATCAACGCATAGCCAAAAATATTTTCAGGCACATCAAGTATGCCTTGCAAGATCACCATATTGGCAGATCCCCCTGTCCAGCTTGCGCTCAAAGCCGAGAATGCCTTCCAAGTTCCTTCCGCATAAAAGCCATTCATTAAAACATAAGTAAGAGTGAACCCTCCAATAATGCTGAATGAAGCCGCAAAAAAAGTTAAAAGCATCTTTGGTCCAAGTCTGATGATTTTCCGCATATCGCATTGCAAAAGCATAAGCATCAACATGGCAGGCAGCAGGAGCCCCCGTATGGTGCCATATGCACTTTCGACTGACTCACTATCTGAAAAGACCCCGAATGTTTTCATCAGAGCCGCTCCAATATAAATAAGGACAATACCAGGAACATACTTGAAGAACTTTCCTCCTATCTTTTTCTCCACAACCGCAATCACGGCAGTAAATGCCAATAAAAAGCAGACAAACATCACACCATCTTGAATCATATTCCATACCTCCTTATATTTTATAACAAAATGAAATTTCCATTTTATTCAAACTCATCAATGGATTCTTGCATAGCACAACATAGAAAAATCCAGCTGCCAAAGAGTGCGTACGCACTCTTTAACAGCTGGATTTCAATTGCGACTGACAAAAGAAGCAGCTATATCTTATAAAGTTGCTGATATTTGATGCTGGCATTTCTCAGGGCGACAGTCAGTGCTTTCTGAGATGAACCAAAATACCGTTGCTCAATTTCTTTTTCCAATTCATCGGGCCGAAGAATAGATTTACCAACTAACATGGATTGAATGAAGCGTGATGTAATCGATATCGTAGTCGAGCATTCCGCATCCACTATTTCATGCGTATCACTATCAATGACGAACCCGATAAAAAAGCAGTTGAATTGCTGTGTAATTGGATTATTGGACGCCGCCTTCGATTCGCCAACTATATATACTGTATTCTGTTGAAACATATTTGTTGTGCCTCCTGCCATTACAGACATCATAACAGGTATAAATAGGGTGACTATCTATATTATTACAATATGAAATGGTTATATATATTCTAATATATATAGCAAGCAGTTGACAATTATATTTTGTATATTAAGTCAATTCCCGATTCTTTCGCAAGAGAATAGATAAGGTCTTTAACCAATACGCCAATCAAACGGAAAAAATCACGAAGAATAACTAGGTATTAAAGAACACTTCTCAGGGGTCATTTTTTGACCTACCCCCACACTTTATTGGACCTTCACATTCATTATTCCGACTATGGTTCGGGATCCAACACATTATTTCAGCCCTTCATATGGCGCATATTTCGCATACATGTCTTTTCGGCGATTGCGATCCTTGAAAGTGGTCGCCGCACCACTTTTTCGATTCTGATAAAGCTCGTCCATATCCACTGTACCGGTAATGATTGTATGTTCATTCATTACCGCCTCGACTATTATTCCATTTGCTGGCCAGGCGCTGTCACAGGGGCTAAGGATACTGGCACGGCCATATCCGTTCGGCAAGGGTGACCCTGGTTCACCAACAGTGGGGCAATGAACAAAATATACCTGATTTTCGATTGCACGTGCATGTGCGCAATGGCGAACTCGCCAAAAGCCAGCCTCTGTAAATGTGTATGATGGGCAAAAAATGATGTCGGCGCCGTTCACTGATAATATCCTTGAAATTTCAGGTATCTCCGCTTCATAACATACCGCTATTCCTATTTTAACCGGACCAATGGAATAAACCTCTAGATCATCACCTTCAGAAGTATGCCAATTCGCTTCAGCAGGAAATATATGAGTCTTTTTATGTTCAACGACCGATCCGTCTTTATCAAAAATGTACGCTATATTGAAGTATTCATTTTTACGGCGTTCCAGATGAGTGCCCGCAATGATGACCTGTTTTCTTTTTCTTGAAAGTGAGCTGAAAAGATTTTTGTATTGATTCGTATATTCATCAATCCTGGTAACGGACGAAGCATCCTGTTCCCCAAAGGCCGTTGATAACCCGATAGTTAACAGTTCAGGAAAAATGATATAATCCGAGTCTTCGGGAACTTGGGTGATCAAGTCTTCTACTTGTTCCTGAAATTCATTGAAAGTTGACACTTTTTCTACACGAAATTGACAAGCCGTTATTTTAATCTTCACAAAATTCCTCCCAAATCATGTTTTATCAGTTCTTCCAGACAGTACTTCCATTTGCCTTGTTTAAAAGAAATCAGGATATCTTGTCCAAATCATTCATTTCGGTGTGTTGCGTGGAGATATGTTTTGTCAGTGCACTTACAATGAATGTTACTAATATATTAATCAATAATGCTATGACGCCTGTACTGATATCATTAATTACATGTGGGGTATTTGGGAGGAATGTAGAAACCTTCACATCTGCAATTGTCGCATATAAAACAATCAGGACACCTGCCAATATTCCTGCCATTGCACCAAACTTATTGATGATATTGTTTTTTGGCAAACTGCAAAACAAGGAAGGTGCCAGTTGTGTAATTAAACTGTATGACATGATATTCAAGATGGCCAAAGCCTCGCCGCCTGTAACCGTTACAATTAAAGCAATGATTGAGATACCGATAATAATTATCCTTGAGACAATCAATTGAAGTGTTTCATTCGCAGCAGGGACCAGAACTTTGAAAAAGCTATTTGTCAGACCTACCGATGCAGCCATTAGCATGACTGAAGCAGGTACTAGGGCCGTCAATAAACCGGCAGCTCCGATTATCCCTATCACCCATGGATCGAATGTTTGAATCGCCAGCCTTAAAAGTGAGAGATCCCCATCAGCTCCTTGCAAACCCGGGATTTCCATGATGGCTGTAAATCCAATAAAAAAAACAAACAGCAGCAACAATGTGTATAAGGGTAACGCAATCGCATTTTTGCGAAGGGTCCTTTCCCCATTGGACGATAAAACGACCATGAATGTTTGTGGCAGCAAATAAAATCCTAGTGCATTCAGCAAAACGGTGGACACAAACCAGGACTGACTCAATCCCTGATCCGCCAAAACCAACATTTCCGGTTTAGCAGCTTGGACGGTCTCGAACATTGGCTGTATGCCTCCGAAGTAATGAACTGGAATGTAAATCCCTAAAAAGATAACGACCACCAAAATCATGAAATCTTTCAGTATGGCTGTCCATGCCGACCCATGAATGCCTGAAATCATTACATAAGTAGTTACAACCACAGCACCGATCACACTTGCAGCAACTGGTGAAATTGCTCCGTATGATGCTTCTGAAACAATGATACCTAATCCTTTGAGCTGAATGACTATGTACGGAACAAGGGCTAAGCTTCCCAATACCGCAACGATCATCCCCATCGACCTGCTTTTATATTTAGATGCAAAATACTCTGGCTGAGAGATAATGGAATGGCGTTTTGAATATCTCCATATTTTAGGGACGAGCCAATATGATAGGACGTAAGCTAAGAAAATATAGGCGGGAACATAATAAGCGGCGGCACCTTTTGAGTATGCCCACCCACTTCCGCCCAGGAATGTAAAAGTTGTATAAATTTCACCTGCTATCAAGAGAAAAATGAAGAATGTACCGAAGCCCCTGCCCCCTACGGCAAATTGCTCCATATCCATATCCTTCCCTTTTCTTGCTTTTATCCCTAAATAAAGTGCTAGAACCAAAAAGATGGCAATGATGAGCAATGAGATATTCATTCAGAATCACTCCCTTTATTATCAGGATCGAACTTATAGACGATCATTAGGATAATCGATGCCATCACCATCCAAAATGCTACCCAAAATAACAAAAAAGGCATCCCAAATATGTACGGTTCTATTTTATTTGCATAGGGCAATAAACCTAAAAACCCTATAAATGGAACAAAAAGCAATAGCTTAATAGCATCCAAATTATACCCTCCCCCAATTAGGTTCCTTACACCACGGATGCATAACCATCAGTCAAGCCGGATTTCATGATGAACTGATGGTTTGCTAGCACCATTAGGTCACTGTTATTAGCTGTATTACAACCACCCTATTTTCGTCTTAAGATGACTGGATGGCAAGGACCGTTTCCAATATTACATTGACGCCTTTTTCACAATCTTCCCAAGTAGTAAGTTCCTCTTCACAATGGCTTTTTCCGTTGATGCTTGGAACGAAAACCATGGCAGTAGGTATATAGCTGGCAATAAACTGTGCATCATGTCCTGCACCGCTTACCATTCTTTTATAAGGTAGTCCTAGTGATTTGCTCGATTGCTCTAATAAATTGCAAATGGATTTGTCGAACCACACGGTATCCCTGTCCCACAATTTTTTCACTTGGATGTCACAGCCGCCTTCTGAACCTGTAGTTGTAAGGCTTTTTATGACTTCCTCCACCTTTTCGATGACTTTGGAATCCTTATGCCTCGCTTCTAGCGAAAAAACCACTTTATTAGGGATGACCGTATGGATATTAGGAAACACATTTACCCTTCCCATCGTAAAAACCAAATCGTCATCAAGCATGCCTAACTTCTGACGGGCCTCCATAATCAAGCTATTCGCAGAGAAGAAAGCATCCTTTCTCATATTCATCGGTGTGGTTCCTGCATGATCGGATTCTCCTGTAACTTCTATCTCATAGCACACCATACCAAGGACACATTCAACGACACCGACCGTTAGTGATTCCCGTTCAAGAATTGGCCCTTGTTCAATATGCAACTCTAGAAATGCAGTCGCTTCTTTTAAACGAGACTCTTTATCCCCAGCATATCCAATGGCATTCAAAGCACTTTCGAAAGTCGTTCCTTCACTATCCGTTTTTTGCAGCATGATCGATTTTTCGAATTTACCTGAAAGGACTCCCGAGGACATCATGGAAGGTTCGAATCTGGCTCCCTCTTCATTCGTAAAGTTGACGATCATTACCGGAATTTTAGGCTGGATATTATTTTCCACCAGAGTCCGCACGACTTCCAAACCTGCAGCCACACCCAAGATACCATCAAACCGTCCGCCCTTTTTTACGGTATCCATATGTGATCCCATTACAATAGGTGGTTTGTTTTCTAGTCCCGCCAAAGTGGCATAAATATTCCCCATATCATCAACCTTAATCGTCATACCCAATTCTTTACAGCAAGCGCAAAAATAATCACGGACTAATCGATCTTCTTCGGAAAGGGATAGCCGTGTGACTCCGTTGTTTTCCGTGCGTCCAAAATCAGCAAATTTCTCTAGCGTACGACTCAGCCTCTCACCATTAATTAATAATTTTTGCTTTTTCATAGCGAATATCCCCCTTTTAAATAACTTGCTAAATCTTCTTGCATTCGTTTAAGCCAAAAAAAGGTAAGTGGAGGTCTTGTTGTTTTAGAATAGTCACGCTAGATTATATTTCCACCATTGTTTCCCTATGATAAAGAATCTCCCCATTCAGAATCGTTGATTCAACTTTCAAATCCTTGATATTTTGGGAATCCACTTTCAATATACTATCATTCAATACTACTAGATCGGCCAGCTTTCCTGCCTCCAGACTGCCTTTGACATCTTCATCGAAACTCGCAAACGCGCCATTCCATGTGTATAGTTTAATGGCTTCCAATACGCTAATCGATTGAACCGCACCTATTCTCGTACCAGACCTGCTTGTTCTATTAACAGCAACGTGTATGCCTAATATAGGGTCGTGATCAGTAACGGGAGCATCCGAACCGCCTGCGGCCATAATGCCATTGTCAATAAAATCACGGGCAGCGTACATGTGGTTGACCCTATTGCCGTAATGTTCAATATAAATATCTCCGAATTCATAAGGAAATGGGGGGTTGGGGATCGGGATTATTCCAAGTTCTTTCATCCTCATTTGTAAATCTGGCTAAGATATTCCAGCATGCTCAATTCTATGTCTATGATCTTTTCTGGGCGATTCGTTCAAAGCCTTTTCCACGCAATTTAAATACATCTCTATCGCTTTGTCACCTTGGGCATGGACTGTGATCTGATAGCCTTTTTTATGTGCCTGACCTAATACTTGATAGATCTCCTCTTCTTTATAATAAAGAATGCCGGAATAACCAGGGTCACTCGAATAAGGCTCACGGGTAGCAATTGTCGGACCGGTACTGCTGCCATCCGTAAACAATTTGGCTGGTCCGATTTTGAATCTTTCATCCCCAGTTCCGGTCATCACTCCCGAATCCACCATTTTATTCACAAATTCATGAGAATTATTCAATGAACCGACCATCGCATAGATACGGACACGAATATCCTTATTTTTTATGGCCTGCTGCATTAAACGGAAACTTTCAGGACCATGAGCACCAGCTTCATGAATGCTTGTAATGCCTGCTGTGATGAAATGCTCCGACGCTATTTTGACTGCCTTCAACAGTTCACTTTCCGAATAGCTTGCTCTGTCGGCCATTATCATATTTGCTGTTTCAATGAGTTTGCCTGTAATCCTCCCCGCTCCATCTTTTTCAATGATCCCCCCAGTTGGATTCTCCGAGTTTTCATCAATCCGGGCAATCTCTAACGCCCTGCTATTCACCACGCTTATATGGCTGCATGTACGGGTTACGATAATGGGATGGTCTGTTGAAATAGCATCCAATTCCGCTATAGTTGGATAACGTTTTTCTTTCACTGCGGTCTCATTGAAGCCCCAGGCACGGATCCACTCACCTTTAGGGATCGTCGAAGCTTTCTTCTTCAGATCGTTTAACAAATCTTCTACAGATTTGATATGTTCAGCTTTACAGCTAACTGCCAATTGATTGACACCATACAATATAAGATGAATATGAGAATCTATAAACCCAGGAAGTAATGACTTTCCCTGCAAATCAATCACATTTGTTTCTTCTCTGATAAATGCCTTGATCTCCTGATTCGTTCCGACCGCCGAGATACGATCACCGTTAATTGCCAGGGCTTCTGCGACTTCATTTTTTTGATTTACGGTTATGACTTCGCCGTTAATGAACACGATATCAGCTTTCAACCAACACACCCCTTCCTTATTGTTGTTCCACCCTCAGTTTTAGCAACCTCTTCCTTTGCTGTCCCTGTCGCCACTTATCGGAATATTCTGTTTTCAACAGATTCATTATATCCACACCAGATTGTGAAATCATTAGACAAATAGTTAAAAATATCATCGTTTTTTTATACCTTTTATATAATTATGTCTTATTTCCCATGGTTTGCTGGCCCAGCCCCTTTTTATCACGCCCAAAGGATTAATACCTAAGTGGACCATAACCAACAAAAAAGGATAGATTCAGCTGCTGATTCGCTTATCTATCCCGCCATTAATTCAATTACAACCCATTCAATCTCCCGATAATGCCAATGGTCAAATACTGTTTGTTTGCATGAAAATCCCATGGCCAGTATCGAAGGGTTAATTCGCTTTTATCGACTTTTTCAATAAACGTTTTTACCCCTATCAATGCTGCCCCATATCCCACGTTCGAGGCCAATGCAAAGATGGCATTCATCCCTTCGTTAATGGTATCCATATACTCAGGTTCGATTTTTAAGATATCAGTCCATGTAATACAGAATCCATTTTGCTTAGTACATTTAGATATAGAGTGATTCACTGTACGAACGATCTCATCCCTTAAATCTAAAATTCCATTCTTCAGCTCTTCTGCATCTATTTTCTGATAGTGGTTTGCATGATCAGAAAGCAGTTCCTTGGCCCAATTATAAAATAGTTGGGTATAAATGGCGGAAGTTGCCACGATATCAAAATCATTATAATAATTAGCAAAAACACTTTCAGAAAGCTGACCTAACCGATTTTCGGTATCCTTTAAATATTGAATAATTCCCTTTGCCGTTTCGCCACGATTCAGCATGGAAGACAGGTGGTGATCAAAATCCACTTTATCGAGGCCTGTGACATCAATTTCGATAAGTTGAATTTTCTCCCGGGTCCGTTCAGGCAAATTTGCCGTACCCTTTTCCATACTTTTCATATCAATATCAAATAGGTATATGGAGTTGCATTTAGTTGCCAGATACTCTAAATCCAAATCATCGCAATTGCCTGCACCGACGATAGCCACTTTATTTACGAACGCTTTTTTCAAAAAAACGGCATCGAATAACCCAGTAACTTGTATACGATGCTGTTTCCACCGCAACTTTCTGTCTTCATCCCGGTTATGATTCATTTTTCTTTGATAGGTTTCCAAGTCAATCTCTCCCTTTAGGGTACTACCGGATTTATTTATTGTAACAAAGTATCCCGATATTTTGGAGTGCAGGTGATTTCGCACCGAGGAAAAGATAGGCTCCATTTCCATAGTAAAATGAGCGATTAAAATGTTAGAATAATATGGGAATTAATGAGAAGTAGCAGAGATTACAGGAGGGTGTTCCTTGACCAAAACAAAAAAGATTTTACTGACTTTACTAGGAGTTTTTTTAATCATCTTGGCCGGTGTGATGATCCTTATGTTTTCATTCACACAGAGCATGAAAACAGATCCTGATGAAGAAAAGAAGGTCAGGGATCAAGCTGAACGATATTTAGAGAAAAATTTTGATGAAGGAACCGAAATATACGATGTCCTATACGACAATATGGGAAACAGGGGCTATTTTGAATACGCAGCTAAAGTGAAACATGAAAAATATGGTACGCATTTTCTGGTTTTCTTTAATGATGAAACAGGGGAAATGGAGGATACATTCCTATCTGATAAATGGCAGGATGATGCAGAGAAGGAAATCAGGCCTTATGTTGAAAAAGAACTGGGTGACGTGTTGATATCCAAGGAAATGGAAGGAATTGCGGAAAGCGAAGATTGGGAGAAGATTCAAGAAGAAATAGGCGATTATAATCAATTACTCTTGGTCTTTGAAGAGGGGATAGGTAAAGAATTGAAGATTGATCCGAATAAACCAGCCAGCTATAAAGATTACGAAGTTTCCCCAACCATTCGGATTACCCTTTCACGTAAGAAACAGGACGCAGATGAAGACCGCTTTACAGAAATTATCAACGCCCTTAAAAAAGATAGAGTTCTTAAACATGGAAATATGATTGTAGACTATATTAGTACCAAAGGTGTGCCACTTGAAGAGGAGAATTGGAGTAAAAAGTTTTAAAACAATCATATAGTTTAACAGTAAGGTAAAGAGCAGCAATCCAGCCTGCCGCTCTTTACCTTTTTTACGGAAAAAAAACCCTTCCATATGCTTTTATCTCTAGCGAAAAAACCCATTTTTGGAATGAATTGTTTCTAAAGGTTGACCAGATTGGCGAAAAAGTTCTTTATTCTCATGTCAAAAAAAATTTTTTTAATATAAAAATGAAAAATCCTTCCATGCATTTTAGGTGAAACCGCTCCTTTTGATGAATAAATGTAACTAGTAAAATATATTCAATATCTTCTGAATCTTCCTTGGCCATAGATTCCGATTGATAACGCTAACACTTCCATTCCTGGAATAAAAATCTCAACATTTGCAGATTTTAAAGGAATTCATCCAAATTCCCCTCATACCCCGCATGGTAATATATCCTATTCATCAATAATCAATAACAGGAAATTCAACCAAAGACTTTCACCCTTTTCTCAATCGTATAAATATTCAAAAAAATGTCGAGTTGAGTCATCTATCCTTTTACCCTTATACTAGGGTAGAAAAATCGAAGGAGGAATTACATATGAAAAAGGAAATTTCAATCATTGGTGTGCCAATGGATCTTGGTCAAACTAGAAGAGGAGTGGATATGGGGCCTAGTGCCATCAGATATGCAGGATTAAGTGAAAGACTTGAAAACATTGGCTATACTGTCCGTGATGAAGGTGATATTAAAGTAGAAATACAGGAAAGAGCACAAAGTGATAGTGACACAAATTTAAAGAATCTGCAGGATGTAGCAGAAGGTAATGAAAAATTGAGTCAAAAAGTGGATGAAGTCATCCAGGCGAATCGTTTTCCTTTAGTTTTAGGGGGAGATCACAGCATTGCTATCGGGACATTAGCCGGTTTAGCGAAGCATACTGAAAACTTAGGGGTAATATGGTATGATGCACATGGGGATTTAAATACTGCCGAAACTTCCCCATCAGGAAACATACACGGTATGTCCCTAGCCGTAAGTTTGGGGCTTGGCCACCCTGCACTGACTAATATCGGCGGATATTCTCCAAAAGTCAAACCAGAGAATATCGTAATCATTGGTGCCCGTTCTTTAGACCAGGGTGAGAAAGAGTTAATCAGGGAAAAAGGAATTAAAGTCTATACTATGCATGAGATTGATAGAATGGGTATGACAAAAGTGATGGAAGAATCGATTGCCTACCTGAAAGAACGTACGGATCTTGTACATTTATCACTTGATCTTGATGGTCTTGATCCAGATGATGCCCCAGGGGTCGGAACGCCTGTAATGGGAGGCATTAGCTACCGTGAAAGCCACCTTGCCATGGAAATGCTAGCTGAAGCTAATATCATTACATCAGCAGAGTTTGTTGAGATAAACCCAATATTGGACGAGCATAATAAAACGGCTGAAGTTGCTGTCGCATTAATGGGCTCATTGCTTGGGGAAAAATTACTTTATGGAGCGGAAGAACATATAACTCCTGATCTATTGGCCAATGTAAAATAATCGGACACTATTTTTTTGATAGAAATATAGAGAGTTCGTTAAAGTGATACTCCATAGGAAAAAGCCCATACTTCATTATGTGCTTCTTCCTCCATTGGCGGATGTTCGACATGAATCAATTTACATTCCTAGTTTCCTGACGCTTGGCTTCCTTTTCTTTATTAAGCGGCGCTTTCGAAATAAATTCTGCATAGGTACCTATGTACATTGACTCATGCTTCTTTAATGCAGAAGTAATCTCTTTTCGGAGGGGATTCGACATCATCTAAGAATCAATCAAAACTATTAGACTTGTGAAAACAAAAATTCCCTAATAACGTCAATAAATGAAACCGTTTGCACCCATCAGGTAAAGGAGTTTTTCAATGAAAACAGCAGAAAATCAACCAAATGAATTAAAACGGAGCATGAAAGCAAGGCATTTATTTATGATTTCAATAGGGGGATGTATTGGTACGGGCTTTTTCATCGGTTCAGGTTATACCATTCATGAAGCAGGAGCTTTCGGTGCTATCCTCTCTTACATAGTCGGCGGCTTCATCATGTATTTAACGATGCTTTGTCTAGGTGAACTATCCGTTGCCATGCCTGTTTCCGGTTCGTTTCAGACATATGCGACAAAGTTCATCGGTCCTGGAACCGGGTTTGCCATTGGGTGGCTTTACTGGTTAGGTTGGGCGGTTACAGTTGCCTTAGAGTTTCTGGCGGCAGGCCAGCTTATGCAAAGATGGTTTCCTGAATCACCCGTTTGGATGTGGTGTGCAATCTTTGCTTTCCTCATCTTTTCACTAAACGCGTTATCAGCAAAGGCATTTGGTGAATCGGAATTTGTTTTTTCTAGCATAAAAGTAGTGGCCATCATTCTGTTCATCATCGTTGGCGGTGCTGCTATGTTTGGTTTGATTGATATGAAAGGTGGACAAGAGACTCCATTTTTCTCAAACTTTTTCGCTGAGGGTCTTTTCCCCAATGGGATATCGGCCCTGCTAATCACAATGATTACAGTGAACTTTTCCTTCCAGGGCACAGAATTAATCGGAATTGCCGCTGGAGAAAGTGAAAACCCGGAAAAGGTCATACCAAAATCCATCAAACAAACGGTTTGGAGAACCCTTTTCTTCTTTGTTCTTTCGGTCACAGTACTTTCGGCGATGATTCCAAGGGAAAAAGCCGGGATCTCAGAAAGTCCATTCGTTGTTGTACTAGATAGTATCGGAGTTCCATATGCAGCTGACATCATGAACTTCATCATTCTTACAGCACTATTGTCAGTGGCGAACTCAGGTCTTTATGCTGCGACACGTATGCTCTACTCGCTTTCAAGGGAAGGGATGGCAAGTCCGAAGCTCGGTTTAGTGAATAAGAGAGGGATTCCGCTTAATGCCCTGCTCATCACCCTGGCGATTGCCGGTTTGTCTTTACTTTCAAGTGTGGTAGCCGCAGACACAATATTTGTCTTTCTTCTCTCCCTTGCAGGATTAGGTGCACAAATTGGCTGGATTGCCATATCGGCTAGTCTTCTTGCTTTTAGAAAATCCTATACCCGCCAAGGCGGAAAAATAGAAGATCTGAAATTCAAAGTTCCGCTATACCCATTCATCCCCATTCTTGCTTTAATAACAAACTGCATCGTCATGATCAGTTTAGCATTTGTTCCTGAGCAGCGAATGGCCCTATATTGCGGGGGAGCATTCTTCCTTGGATGTTATGCGGTTTATCACTTTAGAGTGAAGAAAATCAAGAAAGTAGAATCTCCCAAGCAGGAAGTTGAATTAAATGCCGGTAAGAAAATGGTCATTTGATCCAGAATTCCGCGAAGTATAGTAAAAGGTGAAATGCGATCTTTACAATCCACCAAGATTGCCTTTCAAAGAAGAAATACCCTGGATGTTTACACACCCAGGGTATTTCTTTTATTTAATCACCATTCCTGCATAGCTACCCAATGGTAAATCGCTTTCCAGCTCTTTTACTTCCCCTAACTATACCCTGTCTATAATAATACACATATAATAGGAAGTTAAATTTCCAGCTCCATCTAGGCAATAAAAACAAGTCTCAAAACAAAAAAATCATCTTAATCGATGATATTATATTGTGCAAATTCTTTTAATCTAGGCAGGATTGGCTCTAAGATTTCCTTGGCTATGTAATCGGTATCCAATCCAATGAAGCGTTCACTTTCCATGTCGACCGATCTCGCATTTTCCGGGTCATTACAAAAAATAAACGATATGATTCCGTTATCTTCCATCATATCTACATATTTAAATGTAATGTCATGTTTCGTAAGGCAGCTTTCAAACGCAATGCACAATTCATCTATATTTGATTGACTAATAGATGTGAATTTCATATTGATCATCCCCTCTGCTAAAGGATAGCAAAATAAAGCATGAATTTCAAAGCGAAATTCAATTCCCACCTTATGCTCATGATTCATCTGACACTTTCGACCAAAGGGAACACATGGCAACATCCCTTGCCCCTGTTTGGAATATCACCGTATGAAGCCTTTTGATGAAGATGGCATGGGTAATGATTTCCTCATTAGAAATGATTGTAACCAATCGATTTCATTCAAATTCCCACCCTTACCCTGATTAAATTTTTTATCTTTCAACAGCGATTAATAAGGATTGCCATAGGCATGACCGTACATTGTATCGCCGGGATCTGCAGTTCCTCATGAATATTCCATGGCATGTCTCATATCTTTATACAAACACCTTGTTAGGAGTGGACCAACATGAAATCTTTTTATAAAGGAACGCTCATCTTGATTGTCGCAGCGTTTTTTGGTGAATGTATCGAATTTTTAGTGAATATGCTCCTAGCCAGGGAATTACACGAAGAAGGCATGGGTCTTTATATGTCCATATTGCCAATTTTCTTTTTGATATATGTGATCGCCAGCCTTGAATTACATATTTCCATTTCAAAATTCGTTGCGGAAAATAAACAGGCAATGCATTATAATCTTATCATTCATGCACTTAAAATGGCTGCAGTCGTCGTATTGGTAATGTGTGTAGTCATGCCTTTCATACTTTCCTTCTCATCCATAATGGACAAATACCATCCCTATATTAAATGGCTGCTCATCACATTAATCCCGATAGTTGCCTTTTCGTCGATTGCAAGAGGTTATTTCATGGGTGTCCAGCAAATGGGAAAGATCGCCTTTTCCAACTTTTTAAAAGATATCATTCAATTCGGCTTGCTTTTCCTCATCTTTAACTTATTTCATTTTAACCAGGAAAAGTCATTATTGATGGCCTTTTTTGTTTTGATTGGCAGTGAGTTCCTCGTTTTTCTATACTTGATCAACCTTTTGATTCTTCAAATGCGGATCATGAGGCGCGGTACGAACTCACGGACAACCGGTAAACATGCACGGCAAAAGTTATTGGCGGTTTCTCTGCCCACCATGGGGTTAAGGATCTTTCATGCGATTACAAATGCCATCCAACCTTTTTTGATCCACACTGCCCTTCTCTCGGCAGGATTCGGTGCGGTAGTGGCTACAGAGCATTTTGGGATGCTCACTGGAGTTGCAATGACGATCGGCTTCTTTCCAGCCTTTATCGCACATTCCTTAATGATCATGCTCATTCCGAATGTTTCGAATGCTTACAAGAGGCAGGATAAAGAAAAATTGAGGGTTTTATTGCAAAAATCGATGTCTTTCACCGTATTGTATGGAGTTCCTGCGGTGATCTTCATTTATTTCTTTGCGGAACCTTTGACCTCCCTCTTTTTTTCTTCAACATCTGCCGCATACTATTTAAAATTATTATGTCCTTACTTCCTTTTTCATTTTTTTGTCATTCCCATGCAAGCCTATCTCATCGGCCTGGGTTTGGTGAAAGATGCTTTCATCCATACCGTATGGTCCCATATTGTTGCCTTTTTAATGATGTATATCCTAGGGTCACAGGCTTCTCTTAATATGGGAGGAATCATTTTAGGAATGAATACAGGTGCGGTATTATTAACTTTGATGCACTACTTGACCATTTGCAAAAAAATCGGCATAAGCATCTTACTGACGAAATCAAGATCGATATCGATAAAGTGAGGCAAACAACAAGTACACCCCGCAAAAACCTTTCTGTTATTGGTTTATAAAGATTTAGATTAAAAATATTGAGCCTTTCCCTGTACATATCACCTTCGTTACTGTATATTTCAACATACTTGGATAATAATCAAGTGAAATGGTTTAAACTAACCATACAATAGTAATGGAGTGATATCATGAGTAAAGCTAAGGCTAAGAGCGGAACGGGTAAAGGTACGGGCACTGGAACGGGCAAGAAGGGCTGGAATCGTTGGAAAACAAGTGCCAACAAGAAAAAAAGCGCCAAACCATATGTTAGTAAAGGTGTCAAGCATTCCAATGACTCAAAAACATCGGGTCATTCTATAGGTGACAAGACAGAAAAATAATCGCTTGTCCTTTAATCCATACAAAATTTATGTTTGTTCCACATTCTCATACAGGGTTTAAGAGATCTGTATGAGAGAAATGGGTCTTATAGATATAAACTACTGGCGATATCCATATGAGGCATAAGAGTACGGCTATTATACATACCATCAAAAAAGACACTCCAAAAACCGGTAGTGTCTTTCATTTTTTTTTATCTAATTTGGCTTTTGGGTTTGATAGCATTGATTTTTTTCGGGGAAAACTCTGTACGGAAGCCGTTAGTGGCTTTTTTAACAGAGTTTGTAACTGAATGTATCGCTTCACCAACGTCCTGAGCAGAATCCAATAATGGTTCAACCGTTTTCATTTTAGTTTTTACATCGTCGGTGATTTCATTTGCAGTTTGCAAAAGTTGTTTCGATTCACCGGACAAATCGTGGATGGCATTTCTCACCTCAACCAATGTTTGATTGGCTTCCGCTATCGTGACCATTCCCTTTTGAAGTGTACTGATTAAAAATACGACCAACCAAATGAAGGCTAAAGCTATTGCAGCCACACTATATTGAATAATCAAGATAAAGCTCCCCCTCTAAATTAAATAGTAGAAACGATTAATTTTTATTATGTTAGTGAATCCCGGGGTGCCTGTTTTTAAGATAAATGATGATTCTATTTGATTTTTATTTGAACCCCCCCAGCTTCAGTTCGAGTTGAAGGAGCTGACGGTGTGGATGAATCCTTGGGGCGGCCTTCCAAACTGGCTTCTTTCATGGAGCTGGTTACATTATGAATCATTTCCCCAACATCTTGAGCGGATTCCAGCAATGGATCTACATTTTCCATCTTCCCTTTTACATCCGCTGTAATTTGATTGGCAGAGTGGATCAATTGTTTGGACTCTTGCGTCAATCCATGTACTGCATTTCTTACCTCTTCCAGTGTCTTATTTGTTTCTTCGAGCGTTCCCATTCCTTTACGCAGCGTCTGGTTGAGATTATATATCAAATACACGACGGCTCCGGAGACACTGGCAACACTTAATTTAATGAACATTTTCATATATCCACTCCTTTCATTTAAATTTATGCACTGTCCCTTTCATTCATTCCCTATAGGCCATTACTTGTCCGGTCAGTTTGAAAGAACCATTTACCTTACCTAAAAGAAGTTTAAAGGATAGTTTAATGGATAATAGTAAGGAGAGACACATGAGAATTATTCATCTGTTATCCAAACTTTAAATGATTGTATGACCGCGTGTAATCATTGTTACGACGGATGCTTAAAAGAAGATCATGTAAACATGATGGTGGAATGCATTCGCTTGGATCAGGAATGTTCGGATATTTGTTCTTATTTAGCACAGGCGATAGGGAGAGGAACACCGTTATTTCAGAGTTGGCTGAAGCTTGTGCCAAGATTTGTGAAAGCTGCGGAAATGAATGTAAAAAACACGATCATGAACATTGTCAAAAATGTGCTGAGGCTTGTTCGAGGTGTGCAGAAGAATGCAGAAAATTAGTCGCTTGATGTAAGGAATAGATAATGCTATTCCTTTTATTATATTACCCCTTGTCTACTGACTACTTTTTTTAACCTATTAAAGGCTAATGGTATAAATATATATTCTAGCGAGGTATATGTTGAAATTTTTAAGAAAAACATATATTGAAAACCGCCCTTTTTAGGCACACTAGTATTAAAAACAGGAGGATATTATGACACCTCGGAATGTTCCTGCTAAAGATGATTTAGAAATGAAAGATACCCCCGCTTCACCTGATAAGGAAAGTGAAGTAGCGAAACTCAATCGATTATTAGGTGCGGTCATGCGATATTTATCAGATGATGAGCAAGAAGAAATAGATATAGAGTATCTTCTCGAAAACACCGAAGGGCTGCGGGATTGGTGGAGTGAATATAGGGAGCTTGACCGAAAACGGGTGGAAGAAGAAATTAAAAATTCCCTGACGGATCTATCCCTTGAAGAACTTGAAAACATCCGTGAACAAATACGCACAAAGGCATAATAAAAAAATCCCCGCATAGGGATTTCAGTTTGAAGAATGGGGTTCTACCTAAAATTTAAAAACCGCAGTCAAACTCGCTTTTCTTTGAGCTTGTCGTCTGAAACCCCTGCATTGTGATTTAACCAGGTCATTCCAAAGACATTTTTGCATTTTATAATCATTCCGTATATGCGGCACCATAAATCCTAGTTCAAAGACCACTCAAGGAACTTAGTTCTAGTTGAACGATCATGGAATCAACTAATGCATGCAATGGATTTAAAATGGTCTTTCCTGTCTGAAGTTCATATTTCCTTGCTGCTTCGACCATTGAGAGTTGAGCCACAGACAGCGGTCTATTTTCGTTATTAAACTGGTATAGGAAATTCATGATTTCCTGATTATAGCTTTCTCCCAACCCCTGCATGATGAATTCAAAGGCATTGTCGATAATGATGACTTCAAAATCCACAGTCCCATATTTTTCAGCATGTGCATTTAAACGTTTTACCGTTCCTTCAACAGTGGCAGGGTTCGTGAAAAATATCATTTGCGGTTGCTGCAATTGGCAAATTTGATCAAAATATGGTTCATCGATTTTAATGATGGGCATCGGTAAAGATAGTTGTTCTTCGTTTAATAAAGCGATATAGTTTGTACAGGTTATCAGGATGGCATCCACTTTACATTCGGCAATCCATTCGACTTGCTGTTTAACCTTTTTTTGAGCATCCGAATGATTAAAATTTTCATCCGTTGACACCCGTTGCATTAATCCCGGATCTACAAAATGAAGCCATTCAATATCGAATTTCGAGAATGCGGTTTCTATGTATTCTATATTTGTATAGTGAGCATGCAAACAGCCTATCTTTTTTTTCATAAATCTCCCGCTTTCGTCAGTTAGTATTCTGATTATTCTAACACAAAAAACGGCGTTACATTGACCGAAAGCAGCAAAAACGATGATTAGCAATGGCCCTCCTGCTATATCGGAGGTAAAAAGACTGCTTCTTTGAGCCAGAATGTTCAGTAGGTATGAATCGGGCTCTTGAGCATATATTTATCAAGGCGATAACAAGAGGTATCATCAGGAAATGGAACTTCATTAACCGAATTGCTTCTCAATTAAATTAAAGTAAACTAATCATTAGAGAAACAAACCGTTATTGTCAGATAAAAATCTTTTATTGGAGAGTGTTCACCATTCTTTATTTAATTGCGATTCTTTTCCCTCCATTAGCCGTATTATTAGCCGGTAAACCCATTCAGGCTGTGCTTAATTTGGTCCTCACACTATTTTTTTATGTCCCTGGTTTAATTCATGCAATCTTAGTGGAGCATGATAAGAAAGCGGATAAGCGAATGAAGCAGCAAGCAGCATTTATTGCTAAATCGAAACGAACGACCAAATGATTTATTCAAACACCAATAACCCGAATGACGACACCATTGTGCACTTCATTCGGGTCATTATTATAAAAGGAATTCGTTTAATTGAATCTGTGCGTCTTTCTAAGCCCTCGATGATAACAAGCGTCACATATTTGAAAACGTGAGTCATCCGGCAGCCTTTTCCCACAGCGCTTGCATTTTTTTTGATAATTCAACATTTCATCTTTTAACTGATCATGAACGCCATCACTGATTTCTTCACGGATACGCTCCCAATAAACAGCTTCCGTCCGCTTTCCCATCCGATATAAAAATAATAGATGAAGACCTATCGCTTTATAAGATAGCTCCAATTCTTCAAGATTCCTTGTCTTGATGATCGGTTCAGGAAGGTCACTGTTCTCGGCAATCGCTTCGACCGTTTCCAGCCACTGTCTGATCAGACTTGGTTCTTTTGCCGAAAAGGGAATATGCAGGAAACCATATAAATCCATTAAAGAAAAACGAGCTTCGATTTCAGTATCCCGTATCAGTTCGTAAAGCTCCCTTTCTTCCGCTAGAGATGCCTTTTTCGTGCCTTTAGGAGGCTCAAACCTCTCCCACATTTCGAAAAATGTCCCTAGGTTCCGGTAATATTTTTGAAAACGTTCAAATACAGCAGAGGTTGGGGCGATAGTGAAGGTTTGAACTGGCTCATCTACCTGTTCCAGCAACTTATTCATGATTTTGATTTCTGCTGTAAATGCTACCTTACCAGTGTCATAAATGCCTTTTCTACCCGCTCGGCCTGCGATTTGTTTGATTTCTTGAGAAGTCAATCTTCTTCTTCGTGTCCCGTCGAATTTTTCATTTTCAAGAAAGACGATTCGGCGTATTGGCAAGTTCAACCCCATTCCAATCGCATCGGTGGCAACGACAACTGATGTTTCACCTCGATTGAATAGTTCTATTTGCCGTTTTCTATTTTCAGGAGGCATACTGCCGTATATCATGCTGACATTATGTCCACTCTCTTTAAGCCGGGACGCGGTTTCCAGTACCTGCCTTCTAGAAAAACAAATGAGGGCATCCCCTTTTTTGGTATACTTCAGTCCAAACTCCCTTTGTTCCACCTCAAGCGGTATTTCCCGTCTGTATTCGTGGAGTTCTAAATCAGCTTCATTCAGAAGGTTCAGAAGCATTTTTTTGATATTATTGCTCCCGATTATGTGTACTTCTTTCGCATTAGCTTGTGTAATCGCCCTAAACCATGAAAAGCCTCGATCTTTATCGGCAATCATTTGGGCTTCATCTATGACGATTACTTCATGGTAGTCTTTTTCATGAAACATTTCAACGGTACTGGAGACATGTTTAGCACCCTCAACAGCCTTTTCTTCTTCACCGGTTTTTAATGAGCAAGGTACACCGTCCGCATTTAATTTATCAAACACTTCAAGTGCCAGCAGTCTAAGTGGAGCCAGATACATACCGCTTTCCGCTTGTTTCATTTTCTCCAGGGCCTTATGCGTCTTCCCGGTATTGGTCTCACCGATATGCAAAACATATCTAACTTTTTTTCCTAACGATGGAGTATAGGCCTTACCGATGATGTCATCGATCATCCTTTGCTCTTCTGCCCGCTTCCTGGCTTGTTCTGCCAATACCTCAGCTTTTCTTCTTTCTCTGTTCTCCACGTCTTTTTCAAATATTTCTTCATGCAATGTTTCATTAAAAGGAATTCCCTCAAGCTTCAGTAAATCAGAAAGGTATTCTTCCTGAAGCTCATCAAAACAGGACTGAGACAAATCTGCCAATTCATCGCTTAATATACCTTGAAGGGCATCGTCCGTCAGCCTTTCCCCATATGACTCCAAAAAATCATGATGCAGTGCGGCAGATAGATGTTTCAAGTATTTATCAGGGGCTAATTTCATAATGAAATCCGAAACTAACCTTTCATACCTGTAGAAGTAATTTTCATATTCATAGCGGTTCCTTCCCCAACCGATTAACGAATGAATATCGCCTGTCAGCTCTTCGAAAAAGTCAGTGACCATTAGGTATTCGGCAGCTTGAAAGCCGCCCTCTTCAACCAATTGTTCTTCAAGCAAGTATGGATCGACATATTGGAATTTAGGCTTATTCTTAAGATCTTTTGCCAAAATACCGGCAATATAATACCTGACATGTAAATATAAAAGAAGTGAGTTATTTTCGAAAAATGAATTGGCCTCTTCTTGCAGCCTTGCTCGTATTTTCCAACGCTGCTTGGCAAGCCGCTGTTCTTCTAGACGCCTAAAGAATTTTTCCCTTGCATTTTTATATCTTTTTTCCCAATCTTCTTGATTGTCTGCAAAGGTCTTTTTAATCCACGTTAAGCCATCAAACGGGCGATACTTCTTTAATTCGTTCCGAAACATGCTATTGATCAGCTTATGATCTGAACCTTCCGTTACAAATCCCCTTTCGCTTAAAAAAGCCTTTTTTTCCTTTCTGGGCACATCATTCGATGCTTTATTTATCCAAACATTAATCCAAATTTGCTCAATAAAAGTCGTCCTGTCTGATATATATGCTGAATAAGCAGGCATCGTCTCTTGATTCTCTAAATAAAAATCAATATCCTGGATTATTTTTTCTTTTGTATTCTCTATAGCAATAGGATATATACTTTCTAATTTTCCCATAGTGATCCCCTTTTGAATTATCCAATATGTACTTTATTACTTCCTTTTATCCTCCCCAAATTTTTGTTTAAAATGAGCTCGGTACATTCGTTTTATCGATTTAAATTCATGTGCTCCGTTATCTTGAGAGGATGCAAAAATGCCAAGTTGCTTTACTCTCCACGGTAAATATCAAGAAAATACCAAATATGCACATTAAAGTTACTCTCACCATTTCATTTACAGTATAATGCTATAAATACTGATTAGAATTTATCGATTATGAAAAGATACCCCGCCTTGCCCAGAATCGTGTACACGGATTAGCTATTTTGGAATCAGGCAAAATTTAAAGATTAGTAAAAAAAGCCGAAAATAAAGTAAAGGTCAATTTTTCAACTTTCTCGATTACATGATTCATCCATAATACGAATCCAACCCCTTAATTGAGTTTAGAGGAAATCTGGGTAACTGTCACGATATTCAGATTACGCTTTTGTGTCTTTGTTTTGAATATGAGAAATATCATCCAGAAAACTAAAAAGAATATAGATAAAAGAGGAGCTTGAGAATGATTCAGCAAGATATCAACTATTATAAAAATTTCGATTCCATCGCTAAAGAAGTATTAGCACTATTAGCTCAAACCATCGAGGTCAATACATTTTTCCTTTCTATATTGAATCCCATCCAGAGTTTCATGATCAAGTCCTTCAATAGAAATGCAAAGTTAATTTGTGAAGGTGACATCCTTCCTTATAATATGGTTTATTGTAAATTAGTTGTTGAGAATGGCTTGGAACCACTCGTTATCCCTAATTTTGGGGAACATGAATTGACAAGTGGCCACCCCGCAACGAAGTTAATCGGGAATGGGTGTTTTATGGGAGCTCCCCTAATAAATGAGGGTGAAATCATTGGGACATTATGTGCATTCGACATTAAACCACATGTTTTTAAAGAATATGATCTGAACCTCATTAAGTCTTTGGCAGCTTTGATCAGTCATGCCATCAATCTTGAAAAAGGGATTATCAGGGATCCATTGTCAGGTCTTTATAATCGGAATTTCATTTATAATTATTTTGATTATCATCAAGACAAAACGAACGATGAAATGGCCCTTCTTTACATCGATCTTGATCATTTTAAATTTTTCAATGATTCCTTTGGCCATGATACTGGTGACGACGTCATTAAAAAGGCTGCCGAATGTTTTTTGCAAACCGTCCCCGAAGGCAGTCATGTTGCTCGAATCGGTGGTGATGAATTCATTGTATTATTAAATCCTTCGCATTGTGAGGATTTAATGAAAAGCACGCAGCAAAACACTGAATTATTATTGAACAGTTTATCCACCATGCCCATTACCATTAATGGAAATGATCATTTTGTATCAGCTAGCATAGGGATTAGCTTTTATCCTCATCATGGTACGGAAATGGACTCACTTTTGAAAAAAGCGGACCGCTCCATGTATATGGCAAAAGAGTCTGGAAGGAAAAATATTCAATACTTCCACCCTAAGTGATCATGTGAAAAATAAAAAAAACCAGCTCTCCTTAGAGACTGGCTTTCTTTTACCTTAAAAAAATCCAACGTTTCGCTTTCAGCCTTTGCAAAAGCTTGAGCAGTTCGGCATTTTCCTTATGTATCCGTTTCTCGGATGGTGAAGCGGAGGGGACTGGGATGTTAACTCTCTCGGGTTTTTTGTTCATATTCTGAAAGACCCTTCCTATTCTTTGATTTGAATAGTATATGCGGGCTTTCCATTAAATATCATAAGGAAAGGAAAAACCCCTTCCATCTTATAAAACATTTTTTAAACGGCTGAAGCGTGCAGCTTTTTCTTTTTGTTTCAGGATAATGCGTTCGTTCTGTTTCATCACTTTTTTAGTGTGGGGACTTAAACCTACATCGGGTATTTTAACCTGTGGTTTGATTACGGCAACTGACACATTGCCGGCTTTATCATAAATGCTCATTTATCCTTCACCACCTGGTTTTTGTTTTATGACCATATCGAACATCATGATTAATAATGCTATCAATAAACAATCGACTTCTGAAACGAAGCTTTCTGATTTAACGTCAAGGATATAGGGTTCCATCAAAATACTAACAGGCTGCAAAGCCATTTTTTCTTCATCATTATAATACGTATCGTCTCTTTCCAATGTAGCACGAATGGTACTGCCATTCAAGTTCGGATGCCCATTTAACACCAATTGCTTGTCCTGTTCGGTTTTGAAAGGAAGGATTTTCACGTTCATCCCTTCCTTTGCTGCATATGCTTGAAGGAGAATGCTCAAATAAGCCAAGTATTCCTTATTCGTTTGATAATACTCTGGTATTCCCTCTTTCTTTAAGAGATGAAACATATTCTTGACCTTTTCCCTATTATCCGTTAATAGTTTATCACTTTCCGCAACGGCTTTTGTTGCATAGGATAACTCGTTATCGCCAATCTTGGATATATACATGCTCAAGAACACAAACATATCAATCAGTATGAATACGATAGCCATAATCAAGAAATTTTTCCACTCATTAAAAATGCTCATTGGATAGAAATTCCAATAAATCAGTGCTCCCAGTATGAAAATGATATACCAGGTTTTTCGAATCGCTTCAATCCTTTTACTTACCTTGTCTTTATATTTCCAAGAAAGAATGACATAGGCTAATAAAGCTATAAATACTACCCATACAAAGAATCTGAAAAACATTAACAATCGATTTATCACCCTACCCTTCGGCTGCTACATTCCTTATGCCGCCCTCTATATTATTCATTATATATCCCTCTATTCCCTGCCTAGGACGGGTGAAACTTAAACACTTGCCAGAAGTTTTCACCAGATGAAAAAACACTCCTCCTAATGTGAATTTACAGTTAATCAATAATATCTTTATCATTTTTCTTGTGGGACATCATAGTAAATCACTCTATAAATTCTGTGATATGATATGTTTTAATAAAAGGTATGATTAATATTGGAGGAAACCATCATGATGAAAATTATTAAGATCCTCATTTCTTCTTTTATACTATTATTCCTTTTCCTAAACCTCTATCCACCGCTTGGAAGACGGATAAACAAGGAAAAAGTGAGAAGTTTCACTACTAAAGAGAATTTTGCCAAGGGAAAATTCCAAAATCAGATTCCTGCCAGTCAAGCGATGAGTCTTAAACATACTGGTTCCATTTTACGTGATTTCATAAAACCTAATCCAAAAAGGAGGCCCGACAGTCCCATTGTAATTGGAACAAAAGACCCTGCATCTATGAATTCCAATAAAATCACCTGGTTTGGTCATTCTGCATTCATGTTGGAGTTAGATGGGAAAACCATTTTAGTGGATCCAATGTTTGGCAAAGCACCCACTCCCTTTCCGTGGTTCGGGAACAAGCGCTTTAGCGGGGAGCTGCCTATTGATTTGGATATGCTGCCTCCTATCGATGCCATCCTGCTCTCACATGATCACTACGATCATTTGGATTATTTCTCGATAAAGAAATTAAAAGATAAGGTCAGTCAATTCATTGTCCCACTCGGTGTCGGTGGACATCTAGAAAGATGGGGCGTTAAACAAGAACTGATTCAGGAACATAATTGGTGGGATGAAGTTACATTCAAGGACTTGCAATTTATTTGTACGCCTGCAAGGAATTTTTCTGGAAGAAGTTTAGGCGATGGCAATACGACACTATGGTGTTCCTGGATAATTAAAGGAAAACAAGAAAAGGTATATTTCAGCGGCGATAGTGGATATGGCAGCCATTTTAAAGAAATCGGCGAAAATTACGGGCCTTTTGATTTAACTTTAATGGAATGCGGCCAATATGATGAACGTTGGTCAACCATCCATATGATTCCGGAAGAAACTGTTCAAGCACACATCGATGTACAAGGAAAACGGATGATCCCCATTCATTGGGCTGGTTTCACATTGTCTTTTCATGACTGGACAGATCCGATAGAACGGGTAACAAAAGCGGCCAATGACCTTGGTGTCCAGGTCTGCACACCTCAAATAGGCGAACCAGTAGTGATTGGTTCAACGGATTTCCCTCAAACAAGATGGTGGAAATGAAGGTCCATCCTATTGGGATGGAGCTTTTTCATCAAATGATGTTCCCGAACCAATTGACCCAAAGCTATACCTTCAACTCCTCGGGTATGGTTTCTATCTAAATGTTATATCTAAATTGATTGGAGAGGAAGGTGCTGCGAGACTCCTGCGGGAAAAGCGCGTCCAGGGAGACCCCGCAGGCGAAAGCCGAGGAGGCTCCCCGACCGCCCGCGGAAAGCGAGTGCCTGGAGCGGTAATCAACGTCTAAATTGTACAGCCCTTAATAAACTGTAGACAACTCAATTTTCAGTTTAACTACAGTCTAAAAGGTCCATTCCTATTGGGATGGACCTTTTTCATCAAATGATGTTCCCAGAGCTATACCTTCAACTCCTCGGATATGGTTTCTATCTAAATGTTATATCTAAGTTGATTGGAGAGGACGGTGCGAGACTCCTGCGGGAAAAGCGCGTCCAAGGGAGACCCCGCAGGCGAAAGCCGAGGAGGCTCCCCGACCGCCCGCGGAAAGCGAGTGCCTGGAGCGGAAATCAACGTCTAATTGTACAGCCATTAATAAACTGTAGACAACTCAATTTTCAGTTTAACTACAGTCTAAATGGTCCATTTCTAATCGGATGGACCATTTTTATTCATTTCATATTTTCCCTTCATTATATTCAAGATTCACTTTTATTGAATGCTCTTTCTTCACTCCAAAATAATTCGTGCCTATTACACCTAAAATGATTAGTATCGACCCCAATATATCGTAGATTGTAATCTTTTCATTTAGAATGAGAGCTCCTGCCGCAATCGTGACAACAGTGGAAAGATTTGCAAACACACTCATTTGGGACGCTTTGATTTTTGATAAAATCGTATTGGATAATAACGAAGTGACCAATGAAGCCAATATTCCCAAATACAAAATGGAACTGATGAATTCCATGCTCGACCATGGTGTAAAGAATTCCGCCATCGTACCTTGTTTTAAATGGGTAACGAGAGCAGCCACATTAAAAATGACAAAGCCTGTTCCCATCATGAAAAAGGACATTTCACCTGGTGTATGGTCCTTGGCAAGTGAACGGGTCATCGTTGTATAACAAGCAGTTGCAATACAGGATAGCAGGATCAACACCATCCCAAGCATGTCAGAAAAATTGATGGTGCTCCCTTTCATCACAAAAATAAAAATGACCCCAACTACCGACAAGACAATCGAAAGTTTTTGATATACAGATGTTTTCTCCTTAAGGAAATACCCAGCTATCATCAATGTTAGAATCGGGGTGACGGCAGACAGAATTCCAGCATCGGTGGATTGCGAATACTTAAGTCCGAAAGTTTGAAAGGCAAAGAAAAGAGTTGGGAATAATAGAGATAGCGGTACAAGATTTTTAATCGACTCCCAAGAATAGTTCACCTTAATGACTTTTACGGCGACCAGGAATAAAATGATGGCGAAAGAAACCGTGAACCGGAACGCCAAAGTATCAAGCGGATTCGATTCTGCGATCGCCATTTTCGTGAATAAGAAAGATAGGCCGACAATACTTGAATGAAATAGTGCTAACATGTATGCAAATGATCGGGATTTCATGGCTGCAACTCCTCAACTAGATTACTATATTCCTATTTAGGTATAGTACCCTTTGCATCTGTATTGCAACCCAAGTTAGAGTAAAAAAACTGGTCTTTTTTTGGATATTTTACGAATTAAAGCCTATTACAATAATGTATGGTTGAACTAAAATCTGAATGCATCATATCGTAAGAAATATTAATCGACAATGACAGAGTTTTTTCGATAGGTCTCTTCTAATTCAATACTATTGTAGGCAATTGGTTCTTCATAAGCGGTCTGAGCTTTCTGTTTTCTTTTCAACGGGGATGCCCAGTTAATTTAATAACAACACTGTATCATTTACAGTTTCATATAAGATAAAATTTCAACGAGAAAGCGAGGTATACATATATGTTAGTTACTACTGTAATTTTCCTTTTGGCTGGCCTGGCAGAAATTGGCAGCGGTTATCTTATTTGGCTTTGGCTAAGAGAAGGTAAATCCATTTATCTAGGCTTTGCCGGAGGTTTCGGGTTGGTGTTATACGGCATCATTGCAACTTTCCAAATGTTCCCTACCTTTGGCCGTGTATATGCTGCATATGGCGGGGTTTTCATTGTTCTATCTGTTTTATGGGGATGGGGCATCGATAGGAAACCCCCTGATTTATATGATTGGATTGGAGCTGTAATCTGTTTGGTCGGTGTTTCAGTCATTATATGGGGCCCTAGACAGTAAAAAAATAAAAGGGCATAAGGCCCTTTTATTTCCTTTCCTTTACCATGATCTCCATTTGTTGTTCTGACCAATTTTCATTTAAACATTTCCATGCAGTGATCGAGCTTGGTGTACATCATATCAATTTCTTTTCCTGCCTGTTTGCCGTCATATTGCTGAAGTTATCCTGTATGAACCAAATCGCCATTGCTGCAATGATGCATGGTATGGCAAAAGCTAAAAAATTGACTTGCAATGAAAATTTCATATCTAGCAAGATCCCACAGAAAGTAGGAGCGAGTATTCCTCCAATTCTGCCGATACCCAATGCCCAGCCGACACCTGTAGAACGGATTTCATTCGGATAATACTGCGATACATATGCATTCGTTACGATTTGTGTACCTGTTGTCGTACCTCCTGCAATGGCAATCAGTATATAAAGCATGATCATGCTTGGCTTGAAGCTCAGCATCGTTAGGGTAATGAATCCAATGACCAAAAAAGTAACCAAAATCCTCTTAGCACCATATTTGTCTGCAAGCTTCCCTCCAACGATTGCCCCAAAAACTGCTCCAAGGTTCAATACGACTAAGAATGTCAGGCTTGAACCTAATTCATATCCTGCCCCTCCCATGATTTTTGGCAGCCATGTACTCAAACCATACATTACGAACAAACACATGAAAAATGCAATCCAGAACATGAGGGTACTCAAAGTCCTCCCATCTTTGAACAACCGTTTAACTGGAAACCCTTTCATTTCTCTTTTAAGTTGCTCCTGCAGGACATAATGATCATTAATGGTGTATTGCCCGTCTACATTCATTTGATTCAAAACGTCCACCAATTTGCTTTTCTTGTTTTTTGCCATGAAATAATTTATTGACTCAGGCAACAATTTATATAATATGGGCATGAAGATTAATGGGAGTGCACCAAGCCAAACCACTGCCCGCCAACCAAAGTTCGGAATCAGGTACATCGCTCCCAATGAAGCGACAACTCCCCCTAGAGCATGTCCGCTAAACATGATCGCGACCAGGGTACTTCTAAGTTTTTTAGGAGAATATTCCGTAATGATTGCAATTAGGTTCGGCATGACTCCTCCCAAGCCTAGTCCTGCAATAAAACGTTGTATTCCAAAAGAAGTAGGATCATGGGCAAAACCAGATGTAAATGTAAATGCGGAAAAAAGGACCGTACAAATCAAAATGACTTTCTTTCTGCCGAATTTATCAGCCAGCGGTCCAAAGACCAACGCTCCTATCATCATTCCAAACAATGCATAGCTGCTGAATAAACCTGCCTCTACAGCAGTTACCCTCCACTCCGCCATCAAAGATGGTAGAATCGTGCCAAGCATGAACATATCATACCCGTCACAAATGATGATAAAAATACAACATAATAAAATCTGTAAATGAAAACGGTTAAATCTTTGTTCATCAATCATTTCAGACACTTGGAATGTGCGCATTTCCTTCCCCTCTTTCTGCTTTTCCTTTTGACGTAGTCTTAAGGATGTCTCTATTTTTTTGGCTGAGCTAACATTTTAATGACAACCGATATTGTAGTTACAAACAAAAATTATACATATATAGAACTAAGTTCACTATATATTAACTTAGTTTTTAGAATATTGTCAATAATCAAAGTCGATTAGCCATATTAATCAACAAAAAAGCCCTCTTATCAAAGAGGGCTTTTAATGAGTTAAGGATTAGGCTTCCAAGGCTTCTTTACGCTTTCTTTTCCTTGATTCTGTTATTAGATCATAACCAAGATAAAGGATGATGGCTCCGCCTAACAATTTAACATACAATGGAATGTCCGCTACAAAGAAATAAATCATAGAGAATAATGTCCCTATAATGCTTAACCAAAAAATTACATGTTTTAAAATTTTCAAAGTATTGACTCCTCACAAAAGATGAGATTAATTTCTAGTTCGCTCCACTTCAAGGGAGAATTAATTATCCGTACCATCATTCTAACATTTATTCTTTATATTAAGAGTGACTCATATTGCGAAATTATGAACATTTATGCAACTTTTCTAAAGAATAAGGTCAAGCCCTGGAAAATCTATATGCTATTTCTTGTCAATTTGCAACTTCATTACTACGGCAAAAAAGTCCAAAAAACAAATAGGCATGAAATGACAGCAATGGTATCCCAGCACTGCATTTCATGCATGTAGTTCACAAGACGTTCATTTTATTGGATTCTACGACCATTTCTTCAGTTGGTTCCGAATGATCCTGTTTATAATAAGCCATTTTTACCGGAACGAATGATAAGGCAACCGCAGCAATCAGACCCGGAATGGCGAAGGCGATGAAATTCAATTGGATGGGTAGCGAGATGGATAATAAAAATCCACCGAGTATGGGCCCGAGCATACCTCCAATCCTTCCGATACCAGACGCCACCCCTAGTGCAGTCGATCTAATACTTGGTGGATAGTACTGGGAAACATAGGCTTGTACAAGGTTTTGGGCACCAATGGTACAGGCTCCTGCAATCGCTACCAATGTGTAAATCACAAATGAGCTTCCGCCCATTCCCAATAGCGTCAAACTTACAGCCCCAAGCGCATACATCGGCACAAGCATTTTCTTGGAACCATAACGATCACAAAGTTTAGCGATGATAAGCGTGCCTACTATAGCGCCACCTTGAAGGACGATCAAGAAACCTAAACTTGAATTCAGCGCATACCCTGCCTCGATCATTAGCTTTGGAAGCCATGTATTCAATCCATAAACCATCAATAAGCACATGAAAAAGGCGATCCAGAACATTAATGTGCTAAGAGCACGGGAATCCTTAAACAATCCAACAATCGGCATATTGGCTTCTGTTTTTTTCACTTCCACAAGTTTGTCCTTGATGTCGAATTTACTTTCCGGACTTACCTTTGATAATATTCTGATCAGTTCTTCCTTTTTGTTAATTCTGATCAGATGGGTCGATGCCTCTGGTAAACGTTTCATCATGAAGGGTAAAAATAACAATGGTATTCCGGCAAACCAGAATATTGATTCCCAACCTAGTCTCGGCATAACCAGGATGCCCAGTATCGGAGCAAGCATCCCTCCGAATGAGTAACCGCACAAAACGATTGAAACGACCATGCTCCGCATCGTTTTCGGTGCATAATCCGTCAATAAGGCAATGACGTTCGGCATTATGCCCCCAAGCCCTAATCCCGCTAGAAACCGGAAAGTCGAAAACATCGTAGGCGTATCCGCAAATCCACATAAAAGCGTAAATAAACTAAATAAAATAAGTGTAATCGCGATTACGTTTTTCCTGCCAATCCGATCTGCTAATGTACCAAAGAAGATGGCCCCGAACAACATTCCAAATAGACCGTAGCTGCCCATAGCCCCCGCTTCCACGGAAGTAAGGTTCCATTCCTCCGTCAATAACGGGACAACTGTTCCGTAAACGACAAGGTCATAGCCGTCAAAAAGGATAATGATAAAACACCATGCCAGCAACCCAAAATGAAAGCGGTTAAATTTACTGTTGCTAATTACCTCGGTCGTATTAATTTTAGCCATAAAATTTTTCTCCTCTCTATGTGACTGCAGTAATTCCATCCACATGATAGCGCTTACGTAATCACTCAAAAAATATTCGACTTTCATATTTTTATACAAATAGTGAACCGAGTTATCTAATTGTTATTATAAATGCTAATTATCTGATATTTCAATAAAAACTTTCACAAATTATTCATAATTCGTGAAGCCTTCACATAACCAGGTTAATTACATGGTATTTGCGATTTCTGAATAACATCCTTTTTTTATACCGATCTTCAACGTTCCAAACCGTAAAACAACAAAAAACCAGTCCCTTATCGGACTGGTTTCTAATTATTAAAGTAGTAAGCCGCAATTGCCGTATTCAAGTAAGAAAGTTTTAAACCACCACTCCTCAAAGTGGGTGTTTGCAGAAGCAATCCTGTTGTCCAAGTCAGTGACGAGGCATAACATTCCTGTTTCAATATAAAACTCCCTATTACAGCTTAAAGGTTAAAACTTAATTATCATTACGAACAACGCAGCTTGTATAGTTATAATACCGAAATATCTTCAATCTTGCAAGTTTAATCATTCCCATGTAACAAAAAAATTTCATGCCACACATTAAGCTGGTGTAGCCAAATTAGTTCAATGCCCAAAACGTAAGACGGCACTCTGATTTACCGTCCCCCACTTTCATTGAAATCTTTTTAGGGAATATCATACTTGGGTAAGTAAATATTTTTAAATAGAATGTGCAAGATAAAATTGAGACGGAATTGAAAGTATTTGTCTTGCGAAATCATAGGAAGTTGAACACTATAATATATCCTAAATAACATTTGCAAATACATGGAAGGAGTCTATAATATTAACTAATAGACTTGATTGGAGTGACTGGTTATGCTTTCAAACATTGGTTTTCCCGGTTTAATTTTAATTCTTCTTTTAGCTTTAATTGTTTTTGGACCGAACAAGCTACCTCAAATCGGACGGGCAGTCGGTACCTCGCTTAGGGAATTTAAGGATGCAACCAAGGGAATAACAGAAGAAATACAAGAGGAATTCAAAGATGATGTACAAGCTGCAAGAAAAGAATCGATAAAATGAAAAAGACGCCTGCACGCAGCAGGCGTCTTTGATGCGTTTGTGGCGCAGAACCGTCAGGCCACATCCCGACGTTTAGCTAAAAGCTTGTTCTTCGACTTACACAAATTAGCTCATCGCTTTATTACTATAACATTAAACTTATATTTTATCAAGTGATTTATTGAGCAGCCTGTTAACGGCATCCATTGGAATTGATTTAAATCCCTGGTTTTTATAGTTTGTTCATATTCTAGGAACCGTTTTGGGGTTTTTAAGAATATTCTACCGAGTTGTTTATTAAAATACAGTGAGCCCCATAAAGCTATTCTTACAAAACCGTTCAACCTCATTACAAGTTCATCGTCAATTGAGTCAATTGATCCGAGGAAACGGCCACTTGATTGAACGCTTCATTAATTTCATCGAATATATCATTCAGCTCTGTCATTTCCTTGGTGATCTCAATATTCTGCTCTTTAACAGAAAGCATGGCCTTTGCTATATCAGTAAAAAATATACCCGTTTCTTTTCCTTGTTTCGTGCCTTTACTAATTTCCCAGCTAACCATGGAAATTGACGTGTTCATGACATTGGTAAAATGAGCAATTCCATTAACCAGTTTCACTACTTCAGAAACTGATTCCTTGGTATTGTCTGATAGCTTCCTTACCTCACCAGCCACAACCGCAAATCCTTTACCATTTTCACCAGCTCTTGCCGCTTCAATCGCTGCATTCAACGCCAACAAATTCGTTTGCTCTGCAATTGAAGTGATGATCGTGACAATTCGTTCAATTTCTTTTGAAGTATTGGAAAGCTGTTCCATATCTTTTGAAATGATCGTCATTTGCTCCTGCGTTTTTACCAATCTTTTCTCTAATCCCTGTAACAGTTCGACTCCCTCATTTGATTTTCCCTCTGCATGTATGGCAATCTCTGACCCCTTTTGAGTGAAATCATGAATTTCACCTACCTTATTTGCCATTAATTGAGTCGCTGAACTGGTCTCTTGACTGATTGCTGCCAATTCCTCTGCATTATGATTGACCTGCAGTTTAATCGTTTCTTTTTCTGCTATGTTTTTTTGGCGAATCTTCTCATTTTCAAGTTCATATGCCTCTAAAACTATTTGCTGCTCTAAATTAAAAATTTTAGTGACGGCCAGAATGTTATCTTGATATTGCTCAATATTTTTTATGTTGGAAATCACATGAATGATTAATGATTGCAATAAATCCTGAAATGCACTCATATACCATTTTGGTTGAAGTCCAATTCGCACATGTAATTGTGCGATGATATAACGCTGTTTAACATACGCATCATCAATGGTTCCGCTAAACATTTCGAACATATGACGATGCAGTGTCTTTTTCAACCTTTCAACAGAACTATTGTCCTTAATGATTTTCATTAAAGAGGGTTCATTTTCTAGGTTTTTATAAAAATTCCCTACTATTTGGGTCAACTGTCCCTTCACTTGTTCCTGTAAAGAACGAATTATGCACAAATCCTCGATTGTCAAATGGATCATGTCCACTTGATTCAATACGCTCGGATATTTCTGGATATTGATACCGACGTGTTCTTTATATTGCATATAGTCTATTGAATCTATCTTTTGTTTACTTCTCCATATACTTTTCATGATTGAATTGCCCTCCAATTTTTTAACCCATATATACTATTTCGACATAAAGTCGGTTAATCTTAATTCACCTTGATAAATTTTCTTCCTTGACAGAAGACTTATGAACTATTTATGTCCAAACAAAAAAGACACTCCAGAGAGTGTCTCAGACCGTATGCTAAATTGAGAAGAGCCAGTTTTCCTACTATTTTTTCTTTTAAAAAAGTTTCAGTTGTTTTCAGATATCCTATCCCTTTCCACGGGTGGTCCGGGAGCCTCCTCGACGCTCTTGGCGCCTGTGAGGTCTCCCTTAGACGCGCTTTTCCCGCGGGAGTCTCAAACCTCCCGTTCCAATCAACTGGAATATATTTTTAAGAAAAAACTTTAGGCTGGACTCATCTCGAACCCTTTCATAAGACTAGTTTATATTTTTTGGTTTTTTACATCTCTATGAAACCCTACTAGATTGAAGAAATTTGCGACATTCCTGCTTTCAATGATCATTTTCCTGCTGGTTAAGATTGGAATGCTTACGGGAATAAGCAAAGTAAATGACTACTCCGATTGCCATCCAGATCAAAAACCTTATCCATGTATGACTTCCTAGCTGAATCATCAAGAATACGCAAAAAACGATTGCCAGGCCTGGAACGAGCGGTACTGCCGGACAATAGAAAGCTCGTTTCATATCCGGTCTTGTTTTCCGTAAAACGATGACCGCTATGGAAATCATCGTAAACGCAGTCAATGTTCCAATGTTGACCAACTCTGCCAACTCACCAAGAGGTATGAATGCTCCCAATAGGGCCGCTATCAAACCAAATATCCATGAAGCCGCATAAGGTGTTTTATATTTTTTATGAAGTTTTGATAAGGATTTGGGCATCAGCCCATCACGTGACATCGCAAACATGATTCGCGTTTGGCCATACAACATAACCAAGATCACCGTTGTCATTCCGAGGAAGGCACCTAGATCGATGATTCCTGCAACCCAATTTTGACCTGCGCTTTGCAAGACCAAAGAAATCGGGTGATCAAGAGCCTTGCTGAATTGTGCATACGGTACCACACCTGTCATGATTAAACTTACAATCATATAAAGCACAACACAAATGACTAAGGAACCGAGGATTCCACGTGGTAAATTCTTTCCTGGATTTCTTGTTTCTTCAGCAGCAGATGCAACTGCATCAAAGCCGATGAAGGCGAAGAACATTAATGCGGCAGTTGAAAATACACCATCGATTCCAAATGGCATGAAAGGCTGCCAGTTTTCCGGTTTCACATAATAAATAGAAGAAACGATGAATAACAGCACAACCAGCACTTTAATAACGACCATTATATTATTGATTCTAGTCGTTTGTTTCGTACCTATGGAAATCAAAAAGGTAATCGCCATGACTATCAAAAATGCAGGTAAGTTCATATAAGTCGTAATACCTTCCACCGAACCCGGTGCTGCAGTCAATTTCTCCGGAAAGTTAATCCCGAATCCACTTAAAAATGATTGGAAATAGCCCGACCATCCTGCCGATACGGCACTAACAGCCAATAAGTATTCGAGGATTAGATCCCAGCCGATTATCCAAGCGGCGAATTCACCTAAAGTTGCATACGCATAGGTATAAGTCGAACCGGATACCGGCACGGAAGCTGCAAATTCTGCATAAGAAAGTGCGGCGAATAAACAAGCAAGACCAGCAATGACGAACGATAATGAAAGTGCAGGGCCAGCATTCACTGCGCCTGTGCCTGTTAAAACAAAAATGCCTGTCCCAATAATCGCTCCAATTCCTAGCATCGTTAAATCCCAAGCACCTAGTTCCCGTTTCAATCCCTTACCGCCGGAACCTGCGTTTTTCAACAAGTCCTCAATGGACTTCTTTCTAAAAATACTCATGTTCTCTCCTCCGTAATTTTATAAACTATTCTGAAAACTGCAGACAAATAATTTTCACTTACCATTTATATCGGAGAAATTCCGACAAATTTCTTCAATTCCTGAATTATCTGACTTTCAAATTATACGTATTACCCTTTCCTTCGTCAATGAATTATTATTGTAAAATTCTATTTTTTGAATCTTTTGTGGAATGAAATCTTTAATATCCAATAAAATCACCTGTCATTTAACATGTATGGTAAACAATTCATTATTTTAATATTAATAAAGTTTGCTGTTGGAGTATTTACTGCATACCATTAATTTGTCTTGTAATAGTTCCAATATTTTCAATCCTATGGAGAATCAATATTTATTTTTTCTATGTATTATTATGAAATAATACACCAAAATTATTCTAATCATTCATGCACCAATAGTTTGACGGAATCAAAGTACATCACTATACTTATTAAGTCTTAAAAAAAGTACGGGAATTATGCTTAATAATTGAAGAAGGTGACATTCATGGATTTTGCGATTACCTATCTGTCTTTTTATTTAATCCAAGTCGAAGGCAAAGGCGATCAGGCTGATAAGCGTTTTAAACATTTCCAAACTCTTGATACTGAAGAATACGAGGAAAGTCCTCTAAAGGATTTTTTGGATGGGGAGTTGATGAAGATTTCCAAACGGAAAGTCGACCGTCATCCAAAAACTGAACAAATACCGACGAAAATCGGTTCTTTTATTGTCGAAGAAGGACATGCACTTGATTCCAACCCTAATTACAATGTATTTAACCGTGTTCGATATGCAAAAACAAAACAGGAATTCCAAGAGGAAAATGAACAATTCACGCGGTCTTATATTGATACAAGTGCCGTCCGTGGCGGTGTCTTCATAATTGCATCGGCAAAATTAACGAAATATCTTGATGAACCATTCGTTTTCTTATTGAAATGTGATTTCGAGCCGAAAGTTGCTTCCATTTCGGATGAACGGACCTTGATTCGGCACGTTGAAATGGCAATCACCACTAAAAATATGAAATCCATTCAATACCCCTACATGCCCGAAGAAGGAATGGTTGAAGAAGGCGAACTGAAAATCCATCAGGCCTCACATGCCCGCTACTTCGAGGACTTTTTGAAGTTCGTCGAATATGGCGAATCGATGCCTGAAATCATGAAAAACCAGGTCATCCACATGGTCCATGAACATGTATCCGCACAATTCGAAGACAACAGTGACGAACTGCAGAAATTCGAACAGGACCTGGAAATCTGGGAAACGAGTGAAAAGCGGGAAATTCAGGAACGTCTTGAAACCCATCAGGTCGTCGAAGCCACAGCCCAGATTGTCGAGCATACACCTGAAGCCGAACTGCGAATGAGGCTTGGCAGTACATCTGTCAAAGGACTGTTAGCCGATTTCGGCGACAGCATCCATTTAGGGAAGATTAACGGGAAGTATGTATTGATGATAGAATCCAATACAATAGAGTTCGATAAAGGCGTTTCCCCGATTGAATTTCATAGGCCGGATGATTTGCAAATACTAATTGAAAAAATCATAAATAAAAGTTGATAAATAGTCCGAGAAATGTGAGCAGTATGTAATCAATTTTAGACCCTTAAAATACTATTAATACTCTTAAATCTAACTACTAACTTTTGTTAGTAGTTTCTCTATTTTGTTTATATTTTCTAAGAACTATTTTCAATTAAGAAGTTAAATATATTTTTTAGAAATGCATGCCTATCAAGAGCCTAAGTAAATACTGTTACTTAGGCTCTTTTCTTATAGAGCTTGTTTTCATACAACTTCTCGCTTCGGCATTCCAAAGTTGTAAATTCCCCCTTGTCTACTGCGTTTCGGAAGAGATTTTTTCATTTCCTTATAAGATGTTAGCTTTCTCATTGCTGCGAAGTATACTTCTACAGTTACCTTTGCAGCTTCTTTATTCCCTTTCCTATCGTACTTATCAAGTTTCATTTTTAATTCATCAACTTCTAGCTGTGTGGCTGCGATAATTTCATCAAGGATGTCAGAGGAAAGTGTAATGGAAGGAAGGTATCTGTTATTCATTAGTTAATCACCCGATATTCACAAATGTAATCTTCAGCATCTTCATAAGTTTTTTCCTTGGTGTGCCACTTAGCAACCCCTTCTGCAGTTTCTACGTTGTATGTAAATACTTCACCAGTAGCTGAAACAAAGTCGTGTAGGTCATCTATAGTAGCAAGTTTGTATTGGAATCCTGCGCTTGCATTTCATCTTCGAATACAATCCATTGTGATTGGTTGTCGGTTAAGATCCAGAAGAAACGCAATATCCAAATGGTAAATTCCAATTGAAAGATGGATCAATTGTAAACGCAGATAAGTTTAATTATGGAGAAAATGATGTATTTGATTATACTTCTGTAATTTTCTATGAAGGTAAAATAGCGCATATGCAAGTTGATACTGAGTCATCTATTGAAGATATCGAAAAGGGACTTGGAGTTTCTTTTGAGAGTTATACTGTTGAACCTTATAAGTTTGGGAGTGGTTATGAAGTTATTTTCAATGATACTTTTGCAGATGATAATATAGCAGTACTTCCTAATGAGTGGGAATAATAAAATGCAGATTATTTCTATAAAAGAATTTAAACATAAAAGTGTTTTAACTATTTCGGGAAATAATGGAGAACTTATTAGGAAAATAGATTTAATACAAGGTAATGAATATATTTTAAATCCTTTGAATCCGAACAAGCTTAAAAATCGAGATAGGAAAGTAATTTACATGAAGGCAGAAAATAACAAAAGAGGGATATATGGTAAAGTTAAGTATCTTGACACCATCCCGTCCGGGTAAAGTTGAAATTAGTGATTTAGATACTATGTTGTAATTATAATTGAAATGCTTCCCACAATAATGGGGAAAAATAAGTAGAGAAATAGAAGATATTAAAAGTTAATTACTAATGTAATCATACTATAATAAATTTGAATTCTTTTTTCTGATATAAAAAAGCCCCTCTCAAAAGAGAAGGGTTTTATTTAGTCTTTTAACTTTACCATGTCCTTGTCAACTGAAATCACTTCATCATTAGCAAAAATAACATATGCAATACCACTATCATATTTTACTGATCTAAATTCACCTAAGACTTGAACTTTCCCTTTTTTTATTTGGTAAACTATTTGGTTATCATTTTCTTCGCTCTCATAAGCTACTAAATCATTAATTAACAAACCCGAAAGGGGAATATCATATATTTTCATAGTTTACTCCTTTTAATACAATGTTGTTTTCGATGACGGCTTATATTTAGATGGTACAAGTGATCTTAATGAATAATGATGCTTCATTTTACCTTTTGTATCACCTATATGATAATGCCAAAACCAATCATTTGTACCTGGTTTTAGTCCGAGTTTACCATTATCTAAACGAAAAATCTGTGTTTTAGAGGGTTTATGAGTTATTTTTAATAATGATGTAATTTTACCTTTACTATTTTTCACATTCCATTCTAACTTATATTTTTTACCAGCAGACTTCAACTTATTCTTCAGGTATTTTGTAGCTATTTTATTACCTTGCTTTACTATGGTCTTTAAAGCCACTCTTGCTGCAGCAGCAGCTATAGGAATTAAGATTGGAGCAATCCTTGGTGTAATTGTTGATTGATCACCATCTATTTCATTATATAACGTTTCATGTTCCTTTTCTAATTGCAAAAATTCATTACTTTCGAAGTATTTGGTATAAACCTCTTCGAACTCTTCATCACGCATATTCTCGTAATCTGATTCTGTATAGGGAATTTCTTCTAAGTAATTATCTATCTCCTGCTCAATATCCACTAACTCTTCAGATAATACAGTGTCATTTATAACATCAGAATATTCAATTTGGTTGGAATTATCTTGAACTGTATTGGCATTACCAACACCAGGACCTATAAAACCAATTAATAGTATTAAAGCTAAGAAACTACAAAAAAACCTTTTGAAATTTACCATGTTCTCACCATTCCCTTTTAACTATATAAACCATAAATTGTAATTGTGAACAAATTTTAGTTAATGATATTCCATAATACCAGCACTGGGACTATGTCTATATACCATTTAAAATAATTAGCCACTACCTTCAATTGTTGAATATCCTTCCTTAAATCATTAATATAACTTATCTGCTTCATCTTAAATGGATTGACCGCATGCATGATCAAACTCTCTGACTTTATTAATAGCATTTCAAGTGAACCTAGTTATCAATTAAATCCAAATCTGTTAAAAAAGTAATCAACTATGATTCTTTGAAAATTGAAAAATCCACCTACTAAAAACTATTAGGAATTAAACCCTGAACAATTACAGATTCATGTTAAAAGTCATTTAATAAGTTATGACATTGAAGCTGCAAAAGATTTATTTAGGGCAACAAAAATGATGAATACCCGCTTACTGAAGTATTATTGTAGAAATTACCATTTGCAACCCGTTTAATTGGTAGTTATTGTATAATAATATTTAAAAAAATCAAAAAAATGGAGTGAAATCATGAAAAGATTTAGATTTACTTTTTTAATTCTACTTTTGTTTGTATTACTTACTTCTTGTAGTAAAGAGAATAATTTTAACCCAATAATTTATTCAGGTAATGATTTGAAAATAGGAATCGTGGGTGAAAAACCAAAAATTAAAGAAAAAAATGTTTCCTTTATTCCTTTGACGATGGAAGATATTTCAAGTTCGAACTTTGATAACTTAGATAGTGTATTTATTAACAAAAAATATTTAAGTGAAGCAGCAAAAGCAGAATATGCCAATGTTTATTTAGAATCACCTATACCATTTGTCTTTATAGATTCTGATAAAGTTTATTTGGCCTATATTGATAAAGACATTTCTTATGAAAATGCACATAAATCAACATCAGGAGACTATTTAATAGGTTTTTATAAAGATACCTATTTCGGATTAAGTCTTTATAACAACATAAAAAACGAAGAAACAATTCAAGATAGTTATGCAAGGATGTTTAATATTTTGGAGAAATTTAAAAGTACAGGTGATATTGTACTAGAATAATATATGTACTAGACTATAGCACCGAAAGTATTTGCAAGTGATTCTAGCCCCTCTCGATTAAAAGAAGGGCTTAGAGGATGAGCGTACCACTTAGGGGGGACAGTACACTAATATAATTGTCCCCTGCTTTAATACCATTTAATTATTATTTTTTTAATTGTTTTAACAATGCAGTTCGACTATTTGAACCATACACGTCATCGACTTCTCTCGGAAGATATACACTCTGAACTCTTCTCATAGCGTCAGTAGTATGCTGTCCCCAATGCGAATCGATTTTTCCAAGTTTAAAGTTAAGCTTATCTAACGCTTCTTGAATTTGTTTAACTTCTTTTCCTTTGTCGCCTTCTTTATATACTCCACTTGGTAAGCTCACAGACTTCCCAGAAACAGTTTTAACAGGTGCTTTAGTTTTTGCAGTGACTTACCTTCGGCTTGCTTTGTAACTCCAGATTTTACTAGTACGTCCATAAATACAGATCGCTTACCATTTTGTAAAAAAACCTTTACATTTAATCCACCTGTCATTTCAAAATGCGGTGCATCATAAAAACCTTTCCAATCTCTGATGTCCAGCAGAGTTTGGATGCAACGCATCAGTTATGTATCCAGTTCTAAAATTAGCATCCATACATTAAAATTAGACTCTCTCTATAATCGCATACAGGCATTCCATATTTTTTCTGCCACACGAATAATTGCATCAGATACCTGCCCCAAAGTTATTCCATCAGCGTTTTGTTGTTGCTATCGCTTTCTACAATGTAACCCATGCTCAAGCTATTCTTATTATAAATGGTGGAATCATTTTAAACCCTGTCAATGCAGGGATATACATATCTGCTTGTAAGTATACTTTCAGAAGAATTAACATTATCAATGTCACTTTAGAGACAGGTTCAGCCTTATATTGCATCCAAACTGTAAAATCAGGAAAAGGGGCCATTTCAGGGTGCTATGCTTCTGGGTATGTGCTTTTTCTGTTGATTAGCCCCATTATTGGAATAGAAATAATATCTAAGCTCATTCAAAATTTTATTGCATTTTCTGTTGACTAAACGTTCATTCAATAATAAAATAAATCTGAAAATTCAGTGATAAAAGACGGAGGGGTTGCATTGGATTTACATTTCGAGATTAATGGCAAGGGTCTTCCGGTTGTTCTTATTCATGGTGGTGGGGTTGATTTGAGGCAATGGACATTTTTAGCATCTCATTTATCTAAAAATTACAAAGTGGTTGCTTTTGATGGCCGTGGTGCCGGTAAATCACCATCCCCCATAAAACATGCAAACTATGTTGACGATGTATTGGCACTAATGGATTACCTGGAGCTTAATCAGGCAACGATTATAGGTCATTCAATGGGCGGGCAGATTGCAACTGATTTCGCCCTTATTCACCCTGAAAGGATATCGAAACTTGTATTAATTGCTCCTTCTTTAACTGGTTTTCCCTATTCAAAGGAGTTTGAACAATATCATGACAAGATATTGAAAAGTGCCCCCAATATAGATAAGATGTTAGAGCTTGCCCTTCATTCACCAACATATCAGGTTGTTATCGATAGTCCGCACAAAGATCTCACTGTCCAAATGCTCACGCATCATTTCGGGCGCATGCTTAAGTGGCCCGCTGATTTCTGCATGATATGGCCACAGCCGCCAGCAATGGAACGATTAGAAGAATTGAACCCTGAAACTTTATTTTTTATCGGCAAAAAGGACTTGGCAGATAATTTTCGAGTTGCCGATTGTTTCCGAAAGGTTCCAAACATCCGTTTCATCGAAATAGAGGATGCCGATCATATGCTTCCCCTCACCCATTCTGAAGTTTTATATCAAGAATTCACTGCTTTTATGGAGGAAAGAAAATAAAATGCCACGTACTCCCGAAGAAAATGACCGTATTCGCCAAGCATCCAAAGAAAAAATTCGCGCTGCAGCCATGGAGTTATTTATGAAACAAGGATATTACGCTACTTCCATAAGCGATATTGCCAAGCAGGCGGGCATTTCGAAAGGGTTACTCTATAACTATTACAAAGGAAAAGAAGAACTGCTTTCTGAAATGATCGAGGCCAGAATCAAGGAAGTGGTGGAAGTCATGGAAGAAGCGTTTAGTTTAAATTCACCTCGTGAACAGCTTGAACATATAATCAATGGTGCCATTGATTATATCCACCAAAAACCAGAAATCCATCGCTTCTATCTACACCTTCAAACTCAGCCAGAGGCAAATGAAGAGTTGAAAAAATACAGTCATCTCATAATTGAAGAAAACGCTAGACAATTTGAGTTTCAATGTAAAATATTTGAAAGTATGGGTGAAAAGGAACCAAGGAAACGATCATTATATTTTTCATCTGTGCTACAAGGTATTATGTTGATGATATCCACCTATCAACAAGGGTTTCCGGTAGAAGAAATAAAGAACCAGATTATAAGGGAGTTTTGTAACTAGTCTAGACATATCTTGAATGAAGATTTAAAAAGGAACTTACACAATCGGGCACGACAACAATTAGAAATTATAGTAAATACCCGTTACTCAATTAATGAGGAAGAAATCACGAAGAATGTAGCTGCATTATCAGCACCAGTATTCGGTGCCAAAGGAAAAGTCATTGGAGCCATCTCCATTTCCGGGCCTGTCTTTCGCTGGAATAAGGAATCGATGGAACAACATATCTCTTTATTGTTAAAAACTACTGAAAGTCTTTCAAAATCCTTATATTAAATTATATCAAAATATCACAAAAAAAAATCTCTTCAGAAACCTTTCTGAAGAGATTTTTTTGTGACGACCCGCTTGAACTAAAACGATAAATGAAGACGTTAATCTCCGCCCATCTATTCTACTAACAGAATACCGTCGGCAATCGGACGTTCACCTGCTGCATCAGATGGTCTTGTGACTCGGTCATCCCCGACTGTCATGGTCGTCGATCCGCCGCCGTCAAGATTGATGGCATCGATTGCCCCTAATGACTTCATGACTTTCGCACTTTCTTCAAAATTAGCTCCCACGCTCCATCTGGGTGCGCGTCCATCAATGGTGACAAATAATAGATTGCCATTCTCTTTGATTCCCGCAAGCGTTCTAGGATTACGACGTTCCCCAAAACGATAATAAAACCCTGGATCTTCTTCCCAGTGAAAACCTTCCTCTACGGCATTAATGGAAATTTCTCCGTTTTCCAATAATCGAGGACCTCCATTAATCATACTTGTGGTTTGGTCTAATTTTAATTGCTTTCCATCGCCGATGATTTTACTTTTCACTTGAACCTTCATTCCTTGTCGGGCATGGTCACGAAGCCACTCTGCCGCCTCCCCCGTTCCCGCAAGAACAGAACCACTGCTTGGAATGTCTCCCCCACGCTTGTTACGAATTTCCGCCACTACCCCGGCTTGATTTACTACCACTTCCATACCGTCGCCCGATTCTGTCTTTTCTCCAAATACGGACGTATATTGGATAAGTTCACTTTCATCCTTACAAGTAAAATCATGTTTTGCCCGTTCTGTTGTCGTATCTCCTCCAACACCGCCACAATTGCGGATTAATCCTGGCTTCCGATTTAATCCATCCACTTCCCTAACCGCACCATCAGATGAAGTAGCCTGGATTGACGTGGACACAGATGCAATGTTTGCCTTCTCTTCAACAGAAGATAAAATCAGAGCTGAACGGCCATTTATAGCTTCACTGACAAGTTGACCTTTGCTGGCGAATATACCGGCAAGATCGCCTGGTGTTCCATCCTTCTCTCCTACAACAAAGTATCCGGCATTAACTCCTGCAATGGCATCATTTCTATCAGCGATTTGGGTCAATGTTTCTTTCCCTGCCACTGCATCATTTGCTAATCTAGGCACCACATGCCCATGAAACCGACCCTGATCCACTTCAAGGACGTTCACTACCCATGGTCCTGTTGTTTTCTCTCCGTCTTCACCCGTATACACAGTCCGTAGTCCCGAATATCCCTTTTCCGCTAACTTGTTTCTCATTTCGGCTGCATCCGCTTCCAGCTGATATTGACCGATGCGAACAATGTAACCAAGCGGTCCTTTTTTCCGGTCATCCACTGCCCGATCCGGCTCTTTTATGATACGAGCATTCTTGAAACCGTCTCTCTTTAAATTTTCCAGCAATTTCTTTGCCTGCTTTTGTGTTTCTACAAATGCCACATCCACTGTGTAAAAGTCTTTAGAAGATGTTTCACCACGATTGATTTTGGTATACTTCACTCCTGGTGCTAGATTCACGGAAGTTCTTTTCTCCTGCAAATTTGGCGTTCCAAGCGGAAGCAAATGATTTTTCATTTGCACTTGTGATTGAACATTCAATTCTGCTTGAACTGGAGTTTCGGGAAGTGCATTTACAAACATCACAGATGCCAAACTAATAGAGGCGATAGGCAAAATTGGCTTTTTCCATATTTTTTTCATTTTTTCCTCCAATAAAGTTATGTCCTCCTTTAACTTTATTGTCTAAATGTGATGGAAAATTAAAAAAACTATTATATTTCAGTCAATTTTAAGTGAACAAAAATGAGCATAAATACTCGATAAATATTACAATTCATATTTGTGAATGGATAAATTTTGATTAGTTTCTCATTGTACACACTAAATCAACGTTTGCTTTTAACAAAGCCTTAACCTTGCTTTGCTACCTAATCAGTGGATATTATAAGATATCGTGTGGGTTTATCTCCTGGGAGGTGAAATTTATGGAGACAGTAAAAAAGAACTTGTTGTTAATACCAACCATTTTGTCGGTTATCAATGTTCTCTGCCTTGCTTCATTCCTCATTGGACTTAGTGTTTTGAATCACCCAATTTCAAGCATTTTAACTGATCTTGGCTTGTTATGCCCATTGATTGCAACTTTATCATTCTTCTATTTAGTAATTAAAGTCAAAAAGCATTCCGCATTAAAGTACTTTCATTTCGTGAATGGGGTTACATTTCTTGTCCCGATATGTATTCTCACGTTCCTTATACTTCGATTCTTAAACGATTGGGATATTTACTTTTAAAAAACTGCCATTCTAAAATACTTTTTCTTTCATAAAAAGGGCCCTCATTTTAAGGGCTTTTTTGCTAAATTAATTGCATTTAAACATTATCGTTCTATCCCATTTCATATATCATCCAAATAGTTTTGCGAAGGTATTTTCACCGGCGATTCCGTCTGCAGATATTCCATTGGCCCTTTGAAATGACTTCACCGCTATTTCCGTTCCGCTTCCAAAGATACCATCTATGCCATGTGGATTATGTCCTTCCAAATAAAGTGCAGCTTGAAGGATATAGGTGATATTCCCTTCCGCCCCTTCCCTAACATTAGGTGAAGCCGCTTTTGTTTGAGGTCCCCATATTCCATCAACATTAATTTTTGCACCATATTGTTTATTCAATTCGGTTTGAAAACCCTTGATCAGCGCTTTTTTAGTATTGGGACCATAATATCCATCAACATCTATTTTTGCATTATATCTGCTATTTAATGTCCTCTGAATGGACCTGATAGTGTTGTTGCCGCTGTCCTTTGGTGTATCTTTTACAATGACTTCGGATTCGACTTGTGTAGCTGGTGGAGTGGTTCCATTCACTTTTGAGATCAGTCTAGGCTTTGTTCCCGCTTTTAACTGAGAATAAGTCAGTCCGCCCGTCATATCCAAGTGCGGATAATCTTTAAAGCTTGACCAATCCCCGCCCCATGCAAAGCCCAAGGATTTACCAATAGCCGCTACCCGTCTCCATTTTGCATCAACTGTCCATATGGCATTCCTTCCATCATCGCTGACTATGAAATAATCAATGGCCAGTCCATAGTTATGGTAAGATTGACCTGGCATCGCGTTGGTCACTCTTGGTTTTGATAAATCACTATAGTTTTTACCATCGTATATATAACCTAGGCGACCTTGACCATATAGCTTTGCTTGCTCTTCCATAGACCGATAACCTGCGCTGATTTGCACGAAAATGCCTTCTTGATATGCCCGTTTAACCATTTCCAAAGCTGATTCTTTTACGACTGGATGAATTCCGCTGCCCATATTCTTTTCTGAACGATCCAATAAAGTTTCTAATTTAACTGTCAATTTAATCACCTCCTAATATGTTATGGAGCTAATTAGGAAATGCTTGTACACCTACCTTGACGTTACAAAATAAACGCCCTTTTTATGTGGACCTAGTTTGCTTTCACTAGAACCAAAATACGACACAGGAGGAATTGAAAAAGGAAATATGATTTTAACTGACCATTTTAAATTAAGAATTGTTCAAAGAATAATCGGCATTAAAAATAAAAAAAAGCAAAGGCATAATATAAGTAAAAATGAAGCTGAGGTTATAGCTAAATCAATAGAATTAATTATAGGATCTAGAATTCTTCACGATAGGTTTCACCCGGCGATTCGTCGATAGCAATAACCCTTTATAAGCCAGAATTAGAGAAAGACCCTATTGATAATGAGTATGCAGTTGATTTCTTGTTGTAGAAGAGGTCTTCGGAGAGGTCTGAACTACATTAAAACCTCTACCATATAATGTGCAACATTATAAAAAGACGTTGACAAATCAATGCTCAACGTCTTTTAAATCTATTTTATGTTACAAGCACCTGCTCTTTATTAGTAACCATAAAAGTTATTGTCGATTCTTTGTCATTATTGCCTCGCTAGTATATTACGATTTCCAGTATGGAAGCAAAGATAAGAAATAAAGAGACAACAATACACATATACCCTACAAATCCTTTTCTGTCTTTTTGAAGTTCGGCTAAACCTATTACAAACATTAGTGCTCCCAAGAAGAACATAGAATATAGCATCAACTCAAAATTCCCAGTAATAAGTTGATAAGTAGATAAAGCAAGAACAATTATCCCTAAAATAATTCTAACTACTTTTAACAATATACTTCCCCCCTCAAAGATCTGTAAAATTTATGAAATTATTCAGATTTATTTTTCCACTTATATTTTTCTAGTTCTAAAAAAAATTTCTTATTTTCTTTATAAAAGGATTCCCAACTTTCTTCCGACATTAAAGGCATCCTCTCCTTCAATGGATCGTTACCTGCCACCTTAATATTGTATGCGGAGCTTGTCTTTTAGAACTTAAGTCAAACTTTTCCTCTGCCGTTATTATGTACGTTCGTATCTAAATTGCCAAATATAAATATGCTTCGCTCCCCATTTTCTTTGATTTAAAAGTGGTCTTCTTAAGCTTCTTATGGAATTAACGCATACGTTAGTTGCATAAAACTTTTAGATTAATATTTGATCAAATTGATAATAATGACCTTGATAAACAAAAAAAGAAAGAGCGTGTTTTGAAAAAAAGATTGATCAAAACACGCTCTTAATATATTCAATTCAATCATTCTTTTATAAAAAAGTTTGTTCACTTCTGGGATCCTTTCTCAATAAAAGCGCCCGATTGCGGAAGATTGATATATAACATATAGTAACCAAAATTCAGGAATCACTCTGGATTACTTGCTTAGATAAAGAGTCCAACTCTAATCTTGAAGTTTTACACAAGAACCAAAAAAACATTATCGCGGTGATGGTGTGGGTGAAACTTCAATCATTTAGGTTATTTCTTCAAAGAGAATTCCGATTCGTATTCTTAGTCATTAAACTCGGTTATGAAACTTTATCCGACTTTATTCTCACTTCATTAAATTGACCTTCCCATTTAGAGATGACGATTGCCGCAAGAGAATTACCGATAACGTTTACTACAGTACGTCCCATATCAAGAATACGGTCGATACCGGCAATAAATGCTAAACCTTCAATAGGAATGCCGACAGTTCCCAATGTCGCTAAAAGAACTACGAAGGATACACCCGGTACACCCGCAATCCCCTTGGACGTGATCATTAACACTAGCATTAGCGTAATTTGCTCATACGCACTTAAATCGATTCCGTACATTTGAGCGATAAAGATAGCTGCTAACGCTTGGTATAATGTAGAACCATCAAGGTTAAAGGAGTATCCAGTCGGAATAACAAATGTAGCAATATGTTTCGGACATCCCGCTTTCTCCATTTTTTCCATGATTTTCGGAAGAACCGATTCTGAACTTGCTGTAGAGAAAGCAAGAATCAATTCCTCTTTTAGAAGTTTAATCAACGTAAAGATATTGAATCCTACAAATTTTGCAATAAGGCCCAGAATGACAATTACAAAGAAAAGCATTGATCCGTATACAGAAAGCACTAACTTACCTAACGGAATTAAAGATTCCAAACCGAACTTGGAGATAGTCACACCGATTAATGCAAATACACCGATAGGAGCGAATTTCATGACCATGTTAGTTAGGTAGAACATTCCTTCAGCCACACCTTGGAAGAAACGGAATACTGGTTTACCCTTTTCACCTATGGCCGCAATACTTAGTCCAAACAACACGGAGAAGAAAATGATCGCTAGCATATCGCCTTCTACCATGGCTTTAACTGGATTGGATGGCACGATGTGTACAAGTGTATCTACGAACGATTCATGCTGTTTAGTTTCTGCTGTATCAACATAAGTGGAAATGTCTGTTTGTTCCAGATTTTTCATATTCACACCAGCACCAGGCTGGAGAATATTCGCTGAAATTAAACCAACAGCAATCGCAATCATAGTTACGACAACAAAGTATGATAATGATTTAGCACCTAGTTTACCTACCGCTTTCAAATCACCTACACCGGCAACTGCAACGATAAGGCTGGATACGATGATCGGCACTACAATCATTTTAATCATTCGTAGGAAAATGTCTCCGAATGGCTGTAAAAAGCTTTGGGCCGACTCATTACCATAAAAAATGGCACCAACGATAATCCCTAGAATTAAACCAATGAAGATTTGGCTAGCTAAACTTAATTTGAATTTCTTCATTTTACTTACCTGACCTTTCCTTTTTCATTATGTTTAAGCTCTTTTTACTTTTTGACCTTTGCTACCTGACTCTGAATCCCCTAACGATACCAATGTTAATAAAAACTTAACTTTTCATTTACTTTATCATCGAAACTACATCATCCTACAAAAAACTACAAAAACTCACATTTATTATTTAAGAATATTCTGAAATGTAAACGCACCCATGTTTGTATAATTAATGAATCCGACTTCTATCGTTTCGTTACAAAATAATGAAAGTGAAAGAATTATTTCAAGTTAATTCGATTATAAGTGATACATGCTCCTGAGTTTTTTTGCAGTTCTGTCATCTTTTGACGGATCACGGCAAAATCAAAAAAACTTTGTAGCGTAATTTTCCACCTAAAAAAGAAAGGCTATTCAATTGCTCCATCTAAACAACAAACTGCATAACCAGTTAAAATAACGAAATAGTACATTTACGCCCTTCGAAAAAAATGAGAATATGGAGGGTTTTTTTAGCATGGCCTTTTTACTAATGTGTTTTCATACAAAAAAGCTGCCTTAAAGACAGCTCCGACCTTCAGCTAAAGCGCCAGTTAGTTTAAGTACACTCTTTCACAATCAATAAATAAAAAAAGCTGTCCTAAAAGACAGCTATTCATATATATTAGTTTGAAATAATTGGTACAAATTTAAAAATTTACGGTAACAGAAAATAGTTAAAGTAAATGATATTAAACTCCATTGATAAAAATATGTTCCATAATGGTTCTATCTGCGGTTGTTGTAATACCGTCAGCGATTTTTATCCCTAAAAAATTTTAGGGTCACCCATTCCTCACAATGGACTATAGATATAGTCAGTCATTCACACATAACCTTCGTGTCCCTCTAATGGTACTTCCCACAGTACTCAGGGGATTTTTCGTGTGTTCTGTCAACATTAGAGCTAAATGAACCGGTTCGCTGGGGATATTAGTTTTAGCCGTTCTTTTTTATTACATGGCGTTTTCCTTTTTAAAAGTGGTAGCATCTTGAGAGTGCTCCCAACATTCAAGATTTTCAAGCCCTTTAATGCTGTCTTTATAAAAAACAGGATCTTGGCCAGCTTTTTTCTGATTCACATAATCACTTAATGCTGCAAAAGCTACTTTTGATAATAAGAAAACGGCAATTAAGTTTACGATAACCATCAAGCCCATAAATATATCTGCTAATTCCCATACAAGCTCGACCTTTGCAATCGAACCGAATACAATCATGGCGAACGCGCCTATTCGATATAAAATCAACCATACTTTACTTGAGTGTAAAAATCGAATATTTGTTTCCCCATAATAATAGTTACCAATTAATGAACCGAATGCAAATAGGAAAACAAAGATAGCGAGACAACCTGATGCCCAGGAACCAATGTGTTCACTTAATGAAGTTTGTGTAAGTGCAATGCCAGATAGCCCTGGTTGTTTATAAGCATCCGAAAGTAAAATAATAAACGCTGTGCTTGTACAGATGATCAGTGTATCCGTCAATACGCCAAATGCCTGAATAAGTCCTTGTTTCACCGGATGACTTGTTTTAGCCGTTGCAGCAACGTTTGGCGCACTCCCCATCCCCGCTTCATTCGAAAATAAGCCACGTTTAACCCCATTCATGAACGCAGCTCCGATTGAACCGCCTGCTAGTTGTTCAAAGCCAAACGCGTTATTAATAATAAGAGAAAGAATTTCCGGCATTTTGGTAATGTTCATTGCTATGACGAATAATGCCATTCCAAGGTATAACACACCTAGAATCATAACCTTGTATTCAGAAATTTTTGCAATACGCTTCACCCCGCCAAAGATAATCACAGCGAAAGCAAGTGTCATGAGAATCCCTACAGTTAAACGATCTGTGCCAAATGAGTTCTCAAAAGCAATTGTAACGGTATTTGATTGTACAGAATTGAATACAAGACCGAAAGAAAGCGTAATTAAAATGGAGAATAATACTCCCATCCAACGTTTGTTTAATCCTTTTTCCATATAATAGGATGGACCGCCTCGGAAACCAGTTTTATCTTTTACTTTATATACTTGTGCTAACGTACTTTCAATAAAGCTGGTTGCTGAGCTAATAATAGCAATAATCCACATCCAGAATATCGCTCCAGGACCGCCTAATGCAATCGCAATCGCAATTCCCGTGATATTACCTGTTCCAACGCGAGCCGCCATACCAATACAGAAAGCTTGAAATGGGGAAACGCTGTCTTTAGAACTAGTTCTCCCCTCCATTAAAACACGGACCATTTCCTTTAACATTCGAACCTGTACAAATTTTAATTTAAATGTGAAATAAATCCCACAAGAAACAAGCATAATAACTAATAATTTTGACCAAAGGAATTCATTTGTTACGCCAACTACATCATGTAATAATTGTTGCATTCTAACACCCCTCATAAAATTTACTAGCTTAGAAGATACCTAGTTTCTTCACTGTAAAAATATCAACTTCATCAACTGATGAATTCCCACAGTCGTAAACAACATTAATTTTTTAATGATAATGGCTCCTCTATCTCTTATTACAATAAGTTTTTTAAAAGAAAGTATTCAATTCGCAATCATTTATTCAATTCGCGTACTTTCCTTGTAATTATAGTAATAAAAATATAATAATTCAAGATAAATTATAGATGATTATTTCATTAAGATACTTATTTACAGCTCTTATGCAACTAATTGCCCCAGTTGCATAAAGAAAAAGCTGCCTTAAAGACAGCTCCGTTCTTCAGCTAAACCAGCTAATAGGATGTCAATATCTTTCTCTAAATTTTCATTTCCTTATGATATACTATTTTTGGCCATGCCAAATAACCCTCCAAAACCCTTTTAGAAGGATTCTTCTCTTTTTCATAAAACCGTTAATCAGGCTATATCTAGGAACATTTCTTTTCTCTTTAATAGAGCGTAAATCCAATGAAGCAACTTATTCATACAGGCAACGATTGACACTTTGGGAGGTTTTCCTTCTGATTTTTTCTTATCATATCTGATATGTCTCAGTTTTTGTTTAAAAAGAGGAAGCAAAACAAAAATGACCAGTTTTAGTGAGCATCAATAGAATTGTAATATTTCGTGTAAGACCTAATTCCTATTTCACTAGTAACATTTCCTTTTTCATTTTCATACAAGTTACCCATAATAAAAATCCCTATTTCATCTATTAAAATATAAACATAAAATAGGGTTTAAATCCCCACTTATCTCTGCTCTACTCTAGAGTAGTGGAATGAATAACATCATGACCATATATTTCTTAGCGATCTAATCAAAAAATCCCTCGTAGTTCCCCTATACATAATCCCTTTTTATAATGAGGCTTTCCAAAGATCAATTATCAAGGAACATTGTCGACCATTTCCGGGTATAAGAGGTCGTGTATACGTCAATAGTCTGAAACTCCACCAAGTGTATACCTCTCTCCCCATTCCTAAAGTGTAATTCTTTAATTCGAATAAGGTTAGTGTTAACATATAGTAAGTATATCTTCTAAATGAAGGAGCCAATCATGAATCCCAATATTTTATTGCGTAATAATGTAAAGGTTAGAGGAAAAGGTACACGACCAATGATATTTGCACCAGGTTTTGGTTGTGATCAAAATGTCTGGCAATCCGTTGCAAAAGACTTCGAAGATGAATACCATATTATTCTATTTGACTATGTTGGGTCTGGTAATTCAGATATACAGGCATATAACGTGGAAAGATACAGTACTCTTGATGGGTATGCACAAGACGTAATTGATGTTTGTTCCGCATTAGACCTAAAAGATGCTATATTTGTTGGTCACTCTGTTGGATGTGTGATTGGCATGCTGGCATCAATTAAACATCCTGAATATTTTTCTAAACTTGTCCTGGTTGGTCCTTCCCCTTGCTACCTGAATCTCCCTAATGATTATTATGGAGGATTCGAGAAAGAACAACTTTTAGGATTGATTGATATGATGGACAAAAATTATATTGGCTGGGCAACCGCCTTTGCGGGAACGGTAATGAATAATCCAGATCGCCCAGAGCTTAAACGGGAGCTAGAGAATCGTTTTTGTTCTACTGATCCCATTATCGCACGACAATTTGCGGAGGTTACCTTTTTTGCAGACAACCGTAAAGACCTAGAAAAAGTAAAAATACCATCACTCATTTTGCAATGTTCTAAAGATGTTATTGCTCCGTCAGCAGTAGGTGAATATATTCATAAGCATCTTCCTGATAGTACATTGAAAATGATGAAAGCAACAGGACACTGTCCACATATGAGTCATCCTGAAGAGACGATATACTTAATCCGACAGTTTTTGGATGAATTTCCGACAAACGATTTATAGAAAGAGATGGGTGTGAATTTTTGTGAATGAACAACTAAATGAGGCACCCTGCGGATATTTAACTTTATCAGAAGAAGATGCTATTTTATCCGTTAATCAAACATTACTTAAATTATTGGGATATAATCTCGATCAATTGAATGGGCAGCATATTAATTATATCCTTTCGGCTTCTGCTATACTCTTTCATCAGCTTTATCTGGTTCCTCTGATTAAGTTAGAAAATCACATTGAGGAAATATATATATCCTTAAAGTCTGTAGATGATGAAGAAATACCAGTGTTACTCAACGCCGTTCAAAGAGAGCGAGATGGAAGAACCATTATTGAGTGTGTGGTGATTCCAATGCGCAAAAGAAACGAATTAGAAAATGAGCTTCTTATAGCGAAAAAAGAGGCAGTGACCGCTCTAAATGCTAGGAATAAGGCTTATGCTGATTTAGAGATTGCTCATGAAACGGTGAAAATGCAAAAGAATAAGCTGATTGAATTGAACGAAAAAAATGAAAAATACAAAGTAGATACAGAAAGAGAACTGGATCTTGCCAAAAAAATCCAAGAGACACTATTACCAGTTCCTATTATGAATGAACATCTTGAAATTCAAGCGTATTATAAAGGCTCCAATCAATTATCGGGTGATCTATATGGATTTTACCAAATTGACGCCCAACGGTATGGCCTTATCCTACTTGATGTGATGGGGCACGGGCTTTCTTCATCCCTAATAACCATGTCACTTCATTCCATATTTGAGAGATTAATTTTAAAAGGTTCAGAAGTGAAAACTGTGATGAAGGAATTAGAGGATCATCTTCATTCTTTATTCAAAAACACAAGTGAATCTTCGCATTATTGCACAGCCGTCTACCTTTTAATCGATACTGATAAGAGAGAAATTAATTATATCAATGCAGGCCACCCTTCCGTTCTTTTACAGGATATAAACGGAAAACAATATGAGTTGCGTTCTAATCGGCCACCACTCGGGATGTTTGAAGATATAATTTTTAATACAAATACCCTTACATACAGCAAGGACAGTAAGCTTTGCCTTTATACAGATGGAGTGGAAGAACCTTTAGGTTCAGACCGTTTATGCTCATTGTTAAAGACCTATTCGGCTGCCCCTTTATCTACACTTAAGGAGGAAGTTATACAATCGCTCAGATATGAAGAAGAGACACACCAACGTAAAGATGACCAATGTCTTATATTAGTTAAACTAAAATAAAACATTGGGGTTGTGCTATCTGTTACATAAACTAATACAAGTTACTGTTCAATTTCTTGGAAGTTCGTATAGTAGATACTATGTTCGATACGCCCTTTTATTTAAGAATTAAGTTCAATGAACTTTTATTATTCTATATCCCTTGCTTAAAAACACTCAGCCATATCGGTTGAGTGTTTTTTCATCTTTACATATTTTCAGCGCATTCCCACTAATATTATCCCACTCTCACCAATAACTGTATGTCCAAATAAAAAAGGCAGCCACTAGGACTGCCTCTGTTGAACAACTTTTTTTCAGTCATTCATTTAGTGATTAATAAAAACGGCGCTTGTTTTTTTTGCATTTACATTTACATTTACAACGCTTTCCAGGAAACCATACTGTACTTGGGTCATTGTTCTCAAAACATTTTTCTTCATAACAACAATTTAGCTCCATCCTAACACCCTCCTTACTATTGTATATGCATGGACTGATGGAAGGTGTGGACAAGTTGCTAAAAGTTTAGAAGTGAATGCAAATTAATTCATTTTTCATGATCCTGGAATTTCCAATGTATGTGGGAGCAAACTGTAATCTCCCCAAGTTTTTTGGCCAGGAATAACGATTTTCGCATCTTTAAACACATACATTAAATTCTTCATCGTATTTGGCCAAGCTTCCCTGTTGGCTTCATCAATGATCCCGGATGTTCCAGCGCGAAAATCATATCACCAAATAATAAGTTATACTTTGGCAGCCAGATTGACAGGTTATCAGAAGTATGGGCTTCCCCGGGGAAGTATATTTCAATTTCATATTCCCAACCTTTAAAGTCGATTCCATTGAATCTACTGAAGGATCATGCATGGGATAGTTGAACTCTTTTGACAAACTTGCGGTTTCAGGAGTACTTACCGTTTTTATCTTTTGATCCAATAATGCCTGTATACCACCGATTCTTTCGTATTTATGGTGAGTGTTTATTGCCAGCTTGACAGGTTTATTGAATTCCTTTTTTATCATATGCAATAATTGCTTAGCCAGTTTATCGTCCCAAGTAGCATCAACTAAGACGATTCCTTTTGAAGTACTTAGAACCAGACCATTCGCATTATTACCTTGGATTTCCGTATATGTTGTATGTACCCATGCATCCTTTTTTATTTGAGTTAGAACCACTGATCCATCCTCACTGGGTATTACCCTTCGTTTTGATTTAATTCATGTTCCAAAGCCATTGTAGTAATAAAAAACAAAAACTTGCTAACAAGACTAAAAATCCTTTTTAAACTTCTTCATATAATTCTTCCTTCTTTATAGTTATATTTATAGAATTATATATACTTCCAAATTTCAGTTCAAATAAGTATGATTTCTCAACCATTAGACCATAACATAGTTATGTAAACAAGTATTAATCAAATAGAACATTATAGATTAATAAAAATTTAACAGAAGACTTCAACATCAAGTATTTAACGACGCAGGCAGAAAATGATGACTGGGAACACTGCAATTTTTAAGTACACAGAGTTTAGTCATCTGGCGAAAGTTATTGACAATGATTATCATTACTATTAATATATTGAAGTATTCATTGAAAATGAATATCATTATTAATTAGACATTTTTTTGATATGTTTTTAACCTACTCTATAATTAATAAGGAGAAAAATCAGAATGAAAAAGCTATTCATCCCCTTCCTACTCTTGTTCGTCCTTATTCTTAGTGCTTGCGGGAACAAAGAGACAGCGAACGAAAATAATGCATCCAAGGCTAAAAAAGAAACAGTTACATATCAATCAGAAACTGGCCCTATTGAGATTCCTAAAAACCCAAAAAGAATAATTGCTCTCTCTAATGGACCTAATGTATTGGCTTTGGAAGGTAATGTCGTTGGGATAGACCAATGGACTAATATGAATCCACTTTTTAAAGAAAGACTAAAGGGAGTGGAAGTCGTATCAGAAGATAACCTCGAGAAGATCATTGAATTGGAACCGGATCTAATCATAGCGGGATCCGAGATGAAAAATATTGGAAAGTTAAATGAAATTGCTCCAACTGTAGTATTCACTTGGGGAAAATTAGATTATTTATCACAGCAAATAGAAATCGGAAAACTCTTAAACAAAGAAAAGGAAGCAAAAGAATGGGTTAATGATTTCGAAACGCGTGCAGAATCCGCAGGAAAAGCGATACGTGCAAAAATTGGTGAAGATGCAACCGTTTCTGTAATTGAAAATGATGCTAAGGAGTTTTATGTATTCGGCAATAATTATGCACGCGGAACAGAAATATTGTACCAAGCAATGGACTTGAAAATGCCTGAAAAAGTAAAAGAAAAGGCACTTAAATCCGGCATTTATGTCCTCTCATCTGAAGTGCTACCTGAATATACTGGAGATTATATTATCTTTAGTAAAAACCCGGACGTAGTTAATTCATTTGTGGAAACAGAAACTTGGAAAAATATACCTGCAATTAAAAATGATCGTATATTTGAAATAAATAGTAAAGCATCCACCTACAGTGATCCAATCACTCTAGAGCATCTTCTGGAATTTTTCGAAAAGTCATTTCTTAAAAAATAGTATGCAACGAAAGGAATTCTTTAAATGAGAATTCCTTTCTTTAATGTGTTTTACACTTGAATTCCTTCTTAGAAAAAACAAAAAACAGCTGTTGCATAAAAGGCAAACAGTGTTAAATCTAAATCTAGCTGATATTCATATCAACAATGAAAAGACCTTAACTTTTGAGCCAAGGTCATAAAAATAACAAGCTTTTCTTGTCTTTCATTATTCTTTTTTAAGGTATTCTTCTAAAATACTCTTATCATATTCAGATTCAGGTAAAAGGCCTAAACGGTTATATTCCCAAATGGATTTCTTCCTTACCTATTTCATTACCTATATTTTTTAACGTGGTTTTTCCTGATCTCGCGATGTCTGTTATTGCAGCTTGAACCTTCTGAACCTGCTTTTGCGCAAATTCCTTGCTGTAAGGGGCGAACTTTGTACCACTTGCTACTATATCTGCGACCTTCGCCGCACCTGCCACACCGCCGATTCCGAGTGCCATCAACAGTCCGTTCTGGCGCTGTTCCTCGGTTAGCTGGTTGCCGGAACATGTCTTTGCCTGTGGCCGCTTCACCGAGGCCGTTGGCTGCGAGGAGTCTGTATATTCCGTATTCGGTTTTCTGGAGGAGGCTATAGTCCTTCAATCACTATAATAAAAGGACCTTAACAACATACGTTAAGGTCCTTTTGTTTTCACCCAAGATTGTTACAAAAAATACTATTTTGATTTCACAGCTTCTTTTATTTGTTCTACGACATTATTAAGCCACTGTATAGGAGTTAATCCAATTGCGGGAAAATAAATTTCAGCATTAGTTTGAATATAGTTTTCCTTTTCTTGTTTTGTTCTATTACTAGTTAGAAATTCGTCACAATACTTTATTGTAAAAAGCAAACATTCTTTATTAGCTTCGTTTATAAACTCAGCTAATGCTTGTTCAGGCGAACTAATATCCTGGTGGAATGTTCCACCTAAAAAATCTTCTAACTCTTCTAAGTAATTATAACTTTCGTCCATTTAAATTCCTCGCTTCATTATTTTTCTGGATATCCTGTTAGAATAAAATTACTGTTTGAATCCTTTTTAAGTACAATTTTTGCATTTGTAACATTCTCTACAACTTCGGAGTTTCTTGATACACTTCTACCAATTATCTTTCCATCACCCTTGTATCTTAATGGTAATGTAGGTCTACTATTAGGGTCTGAAAGCCACTTTTGTATTTTCTCAATATTTTTGGGATTGTTTAAGACTGTATAAGCAACTTTCTCAGCTGTAGGCCTATCTATAAAAGTAGAAGAACCAGTAATTCTTGGATTATTTCTTATCCTTTCTAATAATTCTTCATCAGTTTTCCCAACATGTCTTTCAATCAAATGCCCACCTCTTGACTCATGTACAGCCAGTCCACCTCCAGGTGCAAGAGAACTCTTATCTCCTGGTTTAACATTATCTATACCCTTAGAAATACTCTCCCCTGATACACCCTCTACTTTGCTATCCTTCACCGTGAATTTCTGATAGGCTTCCTTAATTGTCTGTTTTTCCATTACAATTTGGGGAAGGTTTGGTCCTCCTGCGAGGGAAACTTGTTCCATACTTATTCGTTTAGGTATTTCTTTTTTACCTAGTTCGTCACCTATATTTTTTAACGTGGTTTTTCCTGATCTCGCGATGTCTGTTATTGTAGCTTGAACCTTCTGAACCTGCTTTTGCGCAAATTCCTTGCTGTAAGGGACGAACTTTGTACCACTTGTATTTAATCACGATGTCTGAGATCAGTAAATCCATATTCTTATCTATATATCTTTTTTAGACCTAACGGCCTTTTATCTGAGAAGCCCGATATAACTTAAAACGATACATAATCTATTTCTACAATGAAAAGACCTTAACTTTACCGTTAAGGTCATACAAAAAAACAAGCTTTTTTTATCCTCCATTATTCTTTCTTGAGGTATTCTTCTAAAATACTCTTATCATATTCAGTTTCAGGTAAAAGACCCAAACGAGTATATTCCCAAATAACCCTTCTTTCGTGATCATCTGCATCTGATAAATCTTCATAATCATAGTCAACCTTAAATTTTCCTGTACTTTCTAAAGTAATAGTTAAATTGGTCCATTGTTCTTGATTATTATCTTTAAATTCATCTGATAATTCTTTTAAAACCTTTATTAACCTCCGCCATGTATCTCTATACTCTATTCTACTAATACTATGTAATTCAGGGATATCGTGACTATATATGAGTTTATCATTAATATTAGACTGATAGAAAAAGAACGCAGTCCCTGTCCCCTCATTAACTTCTCCATACAAAATTACTTTACTCCATTCTTCTGGAATCATCTCATTTACAGTTTGAGCTATTTTCAGGTAATATTCATTTAGTTTTGATTCATTCATTTTTTATCCCCCTGCTCTATTTTCAATTTTTCTTAACATTCCCAGGTTCACCTAAAAAGTATTGTTAAGTAAAAAAACCTTCTCCCTTAGGAAGAAGGTCTATTGTATGTTGTTAGAACAACGGTAAACTACCCCTTTTTATATAATTATAGTTTTCAATATTATGGTTTAATGAGTAGTTTTCCAATAAGTATTTTTTTACATTATTTAGACTTTCAATATTAAAATAACCAGATTCAATTGCATTTTCACCTAATATTCTTAACGTTTCATCATCAATCACTTCAATCACTTGAGGAACAAAGTCTCTTTTTTCCTTTTTATATGCTTGATAAGTTGTATAAGAAACAGCATCTAAAACTGAATACCATGCATATTGTTTTTGTACATCCTTTTCTTTATTTGCAAACTCAGCTACATCTACATAATCTTCGCTATCTATATAGTTACACAAATCATCAGCATCGATTTTTTCACCTTCTAGCCATTTCCAACAGGAATCTAGAGCTTCTCTACCAGTTTTATATCCGAGTTCATTCATACTAATTATATTATACATATTTTCAGCTATTACTAATCCTACTGCAACCTTAGCCACTGCATTGAGATTATTGATAAAATCCATAACTATCATTCCCTACTTATTTTCTTATTTTAACCACATTTTCTGGCAACCCATTTATTACCTCAAAGGATAATGTATCTCTTGGATATGGTAAACTTGGATTTATTTCAGTCGTTACCTTAATTTTTAAATTAGGATACATATCAGTCATTTGCTTAAATATTCCTCTTTCATCATTTGGAACAGAATCAAACAAACCTTTTGTACATTTATTACAAATTCCGTTTGGATTAGACTGATGGATATATAGTGTTCCCTTCATATCTTCTGGTTTAAGTCGTGCTTTTTTAACAGCATCCTCAAATTCAGCTATTATACCTTCTTCTGCATGATCCATGAACTGGGCATGTCCTCTTATTGCTCTATTATAAGGAGCTTTAATTTCACGACCAGGATATAGTTCATCCAAACTTGGTAAACCTGCTTCTTTTCTAACTTTGGGAGAGCCACCCTCAAATACTATACCTTCTAAACCTTTTATATCCGTTTTTCCAATAGCAATTGTTTGAGTTTCAGGAACACCTAGTTTTTTTCTAAGTCTTTCCAAGTCTTCTTTCCCAACGTTAATATCCGATTTACTTCCAGTTCCATTTACACCCTTACCACCATCACTCTTCACCGCAAACTTCTGCACGATATCCTTAATCGTCGTTTTATCAAATGTGACATGTTTATAGTTGTTTCCATACGCCGTCGCTAATTCTTCGACCCTAATCCGGAGAGGTACTTCCACCTTGCCGATTTCCCTGCCGAATGCTTGAACCTTCTGAACCTGCTTTTGCGCAAATTCCTTGCTGTAAGGGATGAACTTTGTACCACTCGCTACTTTATCGGCGACTTTGGCTGCACCAGCTACACCGCCGATTCCGAGTGCCATCAATAGTCCGTTCTGGCGCTGTTCCTCGGTTAGCTGGTTGCCGAACATATCTTTGCCTGTGGCCGCTTCGCCGAGGCCGTTGGCTGCGAGGAGCCCGTATATCCCGTATTCGGTTTTCTGGAGGAGGCTAAAGCCTTTTGTCGTTTTATAGGCATCGAGCGCATGGTCCGCTGCGTTGAGCCCTTTGGCCGTTTTGTATAGGGCGCTGCCGCCTTTGATGGCCCGTCCGGCCCAGCCGACGACGGGGATGAATCCAGCGGCGGCCATGGCGCCTGCGGCGATTCGTTCGGCATCGGACAACTTGCGGCCCGTTACTGGATCGACTCCGGTCGAGGCCCTGATAGAATCATAATATCCCGTAAATTCCCCTGTAAAGGTTTTTGTCGTATCCCAGGCCTTTTCATACCATGGACGGTTTTCGAGTTCTTCCATTTCCTGTTCGATTTTCCGGGCTTCGGCTTGCTGCTTTTTGAAGGTTTGATAGTCTTTCATCTGACCGGCGACTTCATCCTTCACTTGATAGACGTCACTGCTCTTGAATGCCGATTGATTGAATGTCATCGGCGAAACGTTTCCATCCTGTTTGGTGGCATCAAGCAAGGCACGGAAGAGGCCAACGGCCACGTTTTCCTGCCCAATGGACACATCATATTCCTCGACCAATTGCCTGTCCACATTCTCGACCTTTGTCACGGTGTCATCCAGTCTATGCCCGGCCAGCGTGATTTTTTCATTAAAGTCCTTTTGGTCGAACATATCGAGAGGCAGGATATCGTCAATGCTGTTCAGGATCCTTTGGAGATCGTTCGCTTGTTGATCGACAAGCGACTTCGCTTGGTTGATGCGGTTTGAGACTTCGCCATCTAAAAAGGGAACCTCGACCACTGTATTTCCGGAGAGGTCCGCCTCTTCCAGACTGGCCGGAATGCCTTCCAAAAAACTGATTTGGGTCGTGAATAGTTCCATCCAGGTGTCCGCCACCTCGATTTGCGCTTCATAGAAGCTTTTGATGGCGGTAGCACCGGCTCCCTGAAACTCGTTATCCAGGCCGACGATGCCCTGAAATTCCTTTTTCAGGGCTGAGACTTCCTTCTTTAGTTCTTCATATTGCTTGGCGCGCGACTTGGTTGCGGCCGTCAATGTCTCGGCTTCATAAATTTTCATCGCGTAGGGTACCCATGTGAAGACGCATGGGCGATGGCTTCATCCTGTTCTTTTAATAAGTCAATGTTGGCACGGGTATCTTCCACATTTTTCTGGACGATTTTGATATATTGTTCAAAGACCTTCTCCAGGTTCGTTTCCCGGTCGATCCATTTCGAAGTGAATTCCAATTTATTGTTGCCAAGCTCGCCTGCCGGCAAATTTCCAAGCGTGACTGTACCAAGTGCCGTCTTCACCTGATCGACTTGCTTCATTACGGCAGGATGATTCAGTTTGATTGTCGTCATTAAAACAACCGCCTTTTTAAATCGGATATTTTACTTTCCAGCTGCTCAAATGCCTCTTCGCCTTTATTCAAAAGGGAGTCGGCTTCTTGGGCTATATTCCCCGCTATACTCAGAAGCGTATTCTCGGCATTCAGCTTTGTAATCATCGCCTCGATTTTCCATTGGTAATCATCATAATCGTCATGAATGATACTGAACATCACATAATAGGCATCATGACGGGCATCCTGAAAGTGATCCGAACGGTTCCCTGTCCAGCTGCCACCAAGCTCAGGGTCTTTTATTTTCCTAATCTCGTTAAGACACATGCTCTGCTCTTTTATAATATCGTTTTTCGCATTTTCTAATCGTTCAATTTTTACATTTAAATCAGCTTTTTTACTGGAGATAGCAGAGTGTATATTACTCAGAATATCTGCATATACCATGAAACTCACCTCAGAAACAGTATAATCCTACACTAAATGTCATATTTTCCTATTTAATATTATAAGGATTATAGTCCGAGAGTTAAATAGGGAGAAATATGCTATTTTGTCAGGTGAAAGAGAAGTTTGGCATAAAAAAGTTCCTACATACCATATTCTTTATACCCGGCATTTTACCAATTTTAAACAAGTTAACAGAATGTCATCTAATTAGATTCTCTATAAAAATTTCCAACACTTCATTCAAATTGCCCTTGACTGTATCTGCGCAGCAAGTCATTTCGAACAAATTCCCTGCAAGAGGAAGATAAATGTGACCGCTCGGGATGTATCAAATCACCAAAAGGCAAATCACTAACAAATTTAACTTCACCTTCAAAATCCTGTCCGGATTCAGCATCAAAACCGATGACCTTCACAAAGCAAGTTTTGTGTCCGGTTTTCATAAAATCAATTACTGTTAACACATGATTATGTATATCATTCATTCTTTTTCCCTCCAACCATGAAATCATTAAGTAAAGATATTTTTTACTGGCATTATAATAAAGGAACCGATTAAAACAATCATGGCTTAGATCGCTAAGGTGTTAAAACATTGGAAATAGGCACTCCTGCTTTCCATGAATTACTTTATTTTTCTATGTATTTTGTTCAATCTACCCTTATTGAGCTGACATTACATGAACTGATTTCTTCATTCATTTATGTTTTTTTTTTCGTTTCCAAGTATTTTTATGATTTCCCATTACTTTTACCTAAGTTCAATCTGGCAGCCTCGGGGACCTTCCCTCTTCTATATAGATTTATAACCTGCTATAATCTAAGGATTGGAGGTGTGAGAAATGAAAGAAATCATCCAGATATTAGCTGAAATCGTCAATAATCTTCACGATTTCATCTTATTCTTTGTAAGTGACACATTAAATTCAAATGCAACGGACAAAGATTTGCATTTTTGGATAATGGGAATCATCGGTATCATCATATTTTTATTCGTGTTATTTTTATCTAATTTAATTGCCCGCATGCGTTTTGGGATAACGATCCTCTCTTTCCTTTATACCTTTACAGTCATGGTTGTTTTAGTATTTGCGATTGAGATACAGCAAGCCCTTACCAGCAGAGGAAATATGGAGTTTCAAGATGCGGCGATAGGCCTATGGGGGTTCATCGTATTTTTCATGGTTTTTGCTGTACTATCATCCATATTCCTATTGGTGAAGAATTTATTCAAGCAATCAAAATAATGGTAACGATAGGTCACCATGCTTTAAAACATTCCTAATGCCTTTCAATAACTGGAAATTCGGATTTTTGTATTGGTGGGAATGATAAATTCTCTGCAGCATCATCTTAAATGGAAAGGAAAGTTACAGAGAAGCAAATTTGATTCGGGGAATTACTTCGATTCATTTTCATTGAATAAATCAATGCTGAACAGATTAAAAGAATCGTCGTCATTAATACGTTCCTGGTCATTTCCTGTTATATCAGGACTATTTTCCCTGCGACGGCGATTTACTTCCCTTAATTCCGTTTCGAGAAATTCCGCTTGTTCGTGGGAAAGCTTGATCGTGATTTCATTATTTTGATCATCTGCAGCTTTCAAGAGGACATAGCTATCCGCAGCATTACGTAAAGTCACATTGCTTACTGTTAAGTTCATGTTCGCTAGTTCATATCTTGCCTTCATAATGTAAAAAGAACCTCCATCGGAAAATACCGGATAAAATAAAGTATATTAAATATACTCTACTTCAAGATATTTAAATATACAAATTCTTTGTTTGTAAAAGCCTTGAAACCTAAAGAAAGCTACCTCCTTAAAGATTCCGACAATAAATGAAAAATTGGTGTGCCGCATCATCATTAAAGATTCGTTCTTGAATAAGGGTACAGAAGGGGTTCTTCCCTTGAAACTCCAGAAGTTCTGGAACCAATTTAGCAATTGAATGCGAATTCGTCCCTTTCTTAAAAAATACCTTGAATGAATTCAGATTGACTATAAACAATGGAACCCTCCATTAGTGGAAAGGTTCCATTTATTTTTATAATTCTTTCTCGATCGCTCTAGTAATATGGTATGGACCCATGCCTTTATTAGAAGTAATGACGGTTCTCAATCGCTTTGCCGGATATACCGCAGAATTGAAACTTACACCCGGGTCATACCCCATAAGATGGTATTTGAAAATCGCGTCATTTTTTTTACGGATCCATATACCATAGCCATAGTATTCCCCTTCAACTTTTGTTGCAATATGGGTTTCCAATAAGAGATTGGTATATTCTTGATTCAGTAACTGATTGGAAAATAACCCATCCCAAAACCTGAACATATCTGATGTGGTAATATACGCCCCTCCATCCGCACCGCCTTTGATCGGAAGGGAATAAACATTCGTTCTCCATGCACCATTTTCTTCATCTATGTACCCTAATGCAGTATTTTTAGGTAGCTGATTCATGGAAAAATATCCTGAATTTTTCATTTCACAAGGCAGAAAGATGTTCTTGTCGATATATTCAGTAAATTCAAGTCCGGTTAGTTCCTCAACGATCAACCCTAATAGAATATAGCCTGCATTATTGTAATGAAATCTTTCCCCGGGTTGAAACATCATAACCTTATTTTGAAACATTGGCAGGAAATCTTTTAATCTTTTTACATGGTACATCGGATTTTTCTGCCATAGCTCTTCAAAATCATCCATCACTTCTTCATCAAAGTAATCAGGGATGCCCGAAGTATGTGTTAATAGGTGATGAATGGTTACATTTTGAGAGAAATCAGGAAACACGATCGAAAGACAGTCATTAAGCTTAGAATCGAATTTAAGTTTCCCTTTTTGTATTAACTGGCAAATGGCTATCGCGGTAAACAGTTTACAACCGGAAGCAATTGCGAACCTTGTTTCGGTCGTATTCATGATTTCATCCGCTCGATTGGAATAGCCATGTGCTGAGCTATGGATCAGGTCATCTTCCACTTTCACACCGATTACACCCGAGAATTCAATGTCCTTGCTCGTTTCTTCAATATTCCTGGATATATCCATATGTAGAGTCGACATTTCGTTTTCCCCTTTGCCGGTAAAATTTTCATTACTGATGTGTTGGCCAAGGTGCTCGTTATTGTCTTGCAAAATAACCCGCATCTTATGTGATGCGGGTTTTTCACTCGTTCTTTTATTTCCACCAAGTATCATAAACATTAATGGCTTCATTGCGTTTATGTTCGGTTTTAGTATACCATCCTTCGATGATTTCGGCAGCTTCCGTTCTGATTTCCTTGCCTTCAAGGTAATCATCGATTTCATCATAGCTAACGCCTAAAGCCACTTCATCAGGAAGTAACGGTTTATCATCTTCTAAATCGGCCGTTGGTATTTTTGTATAAAGACGCTCAGGAGCACCAACGAATTTCAGGATTTCTTTTCCTTGCCTTTTATTTAAGCGATATAAAGGGATGATATCCGCTGCACCGTCACCATGTTTCGTAAAGAAACCTGTGATCGCTTCAGCTGCATGGTCAGTTCCAAGCACAACGCCTTTATACAGTCCTGCTAAATCATATTGTACCTTCATTCGTTCACGTGCTTTGACATTTCCCCTTAGGAAATTCGATAGCTTTTCAGAAACTGCTTCTTCCACAGCTTTGACTGAAGCATCCACCGCTTCCTTGATGTTGACTGTAACCGTTTGGCTTGGCTTGATGAATTTTAAAGCCAGCTGCCTGTCATCCTCATCAGCCTGAACTCCATATGGCAAGCTTACGGCAACAAACTTATAGTCGCTGCCACTCGTTTCTTCATTCAATTCATTGACAGCGGTTTGGGCAATATAACCCGCCAGTGTTGAATCTTGACCTCCGGAAATTCCAAGTACAAAGCTTTTCAGAAACGTATTTTTCTTCATATACCCTTTTAATAGATCAACGCTTTTCCTGAATTCAGCTTCAGGATCGATCGTTGGTTGGACAAGTAATTTTTTTACGATTTCTTTTTGTAATGGACGCATTGGCATTTCCCCGCTTTCTAATAAAATAGATTGGTCATTTCGTTAGCATTCTTTCTACATTGGCTTTAACTTCATCTATATTCCTCATTTTATTATCCCAACAATCCTGGCTTAGATCTACCGGATATTCTTCAGGATTAAGTGCACGAAGGTACTCCGGCCATAATACTTGGAGATTTTTTTGCGTGAAGACCTTGATTTCATCTATGGTCGGCAATTCATAAATCAAACTTCCATCCTTGAAAATATCCACATGCAGATCAACCGCATCAAAATCCGTGACGAATTTACTTAGGAAGGTATGGACAGGATGAAACATTTTTAATTTTTCCTGTTCCTGCGGCTTCTCATATTCCATAGCCAAATAATCACCTTCAGCATGATGGTTCACTTTATTGATGATTCGATATACCCGTTTTAAGCCAGGTGTCGTAACCTTTTCAGGGTTAGAAGAAATTTTGATGGTATCTCTCATATTCCCATCTTCGCCCTCTATTGAAACCATTTTATAAACAGCACCGAGAGCTGGCTGGTCATAAGCCGTAATCAATTTGGTTCCGATGCCCCAAATGTCAATCCTTGCTCCTTGTTGTTTCAGATTGATGATCGTATATTCATCAAGGTCATTGGAAGCGACAATCTTCGCATCATGGAACCCTGCAGCATCAAGCATACGTCGTGCTTCTTTTGATAAGTAAGCTAAATCACCGCTGTCAAGACGGACGCCAATGAAATTGATTTTATCACCCAGTTCCTTGGCAACACGGATTGCATTCGGGATGCCAGAACGCAATGTATCATAAGTATCAACCAAGAATACACAGTCTTTATGGGAAACAGCGTATTTATGAAAAGCCGTATATTCATCTTTATAAGCTTGGATCATGGAATGTGCATGCGTCCCTGAAACCGGAATGCCGAACAGCTTTCCAGCACGTACATTACTAGTGGAATCAAAGCCAGCAATATAGGCTGCTCTTGCTCCCCAAATTGCGGCATCCATTTCTTGCGCCCGCCTTGAACCGAATTCAAGGGCAGATTCTTCACCGATGACCTGTTTGATGCGTGATGCTTTTGTTGCCACGAGTGTGTGATAGTTCACAATGTTAAGCAACGCAGTTTCTATGAGTTGAGCCTCACCAAGCGGTGCTTCCACCCGTAATATCGGTTCATTGCCGAAGACGAGCTCCCCCTCTTTCATGCAGCGGATCGCTCCCGTAAAACGAATGTTCTTCAAATAATTCAAAAATTCTTCATCATAGTGCAGGTCATTTTTCAAATAGTCGATATCACTTTCCGAGAAGGAAAAGTTTTGAAGGTAATGGACAATTTTTTCAAGTCCTGCGAAAATTGCATATCCGCTATTAAATGGAAGCTTTCTGAAAAATATCTCGAAAACTGCCTTGCGGTTATGTGTTTTGTCCTGCCAATAAGTTTGGGCCATATTGATTTGGTAAAGGTCAGTGTGTAATGCGTAACTGTCGTCGTTGTATTTTTTTTCCATGGATAGTTCCTCCCAAAAGAGAAGCATCCGCTTCCCTTCTATTCTGTTGCGTGAATCGTTATTATAGAATGGTGGCTCCAAGAGATCCTTTAAAATGTCCAAGCGCCCAATGATGACCGGCATCATTGAACGAGGCCACAGCATTTTCATATACAAAGATTTTATAGCCTAGATTATAGGCGTCGATTGCCGTATGCAAAATACAGATATCTGTACAAACCCCCACTAAATATACATCGGTGATGTGACGTTCCCGCAGGCGGATATTAAGGTCCGTTCCTGCAAAGGCCGAATAACGTGTTTTATCTATATAATGAACATTCTTTTGATTTTTATTTGTTTCATATTCCTCTTTTAACGCCCCGTATAGGTCTCTACCCATTGTACCGCTAATATTATGCGGTGGAAACAAATTCGTTTCGGGATGTAAGCGGTCTCCTTCTTCATGTAAATCAATCGCGAATACCGTGTATTCGCCTTGTTTGATAAAATCCTTGGTTATACTGACAAGTTCCTTCTCGATATCCTGACCTGGCTTCCCGCAGGTCAATGAACCCCCGTCTGCCACGAAGTCATACGTATAATCTATATTGATCAATGCCTTTTTTCCCATTTCACCAATTCCCCCTTAATAGTAAATAGAGTCCATGACAACTTCTGCATTAAACCGGTAAAGCTGTGAAGGCCGATATGAATTACGTTTCGTTTTCTTCTGCATTCCCTTTTCATCCAATACTTTCTCCAAAAACGGAAGTTTCGGGGCTTTTGCATAAAAAAGTGAATCTGCGCTGATTTTTGCATCATCTCTGGCTGTCAGCAAAACCCGTTGCAGTTCAGAAAGTGTAAATTCATCCGGCAGGAATTTTTGGGCTATCGTCGTTTGCACCATTTCTTTTTTCATTAAATTCATCGCATCGTTAATAATTGTATAATGATCGAATGCAAGATCTAATTGTAAGGCTTCCTGAATCGTGAACAATTCAACCTCAGCTGCATCGTCATTCGCTTTTCTTTGATGAAGAAACTCTTCCTGGACGATTGCATAAAAAGCATTGGATATGATCCATCCCCTGGGATCGCGCCCTGGCCGGTCATAAACCCCGAAATGCTTGACATGGAATCCTGCTACACCCGTTTCTTCTTTCAATTCTCGTTTAGCTGCCTCATAGGCAGTCTCGCCAGCATTGACAAAGCCTCCGGGTAAAGCCCATTTATCTCCTTCAACATTGGTGCTTCCTTCCTTATCTTTTGAGGCACGTTTGATTAATAATAGCTTCAAAAACATTTCAGGCGGGGCTTTCTCTGCCGTTTTCTTTGTAGTGATAGTAAAGATCGCAATATCTGCTGTGTATCCATCTGGAGTAATATATTTCTTTTTTTCCTGCTGAGCCATGGCAACTCTCACTTTCTTTCACTAAGTATGGAATTAAGTAATTAGTAAATCATTAATTACTAATTATAGTACTCTTCCTTGTGTGATTTAGCAACTCTAAATCAGAAAAATTTTCTAATTATTTAAATAATCATTATTGCTTTACATGAAAAAAGCCCGGTCATGTTGACCGGGCTTTTTCATTGAACACTTTATACGGGATAGACCCCATGTTTACGATCGGTAAATGTCATTTGCTTACTGCTATATGCTTCAAAGCGAACGCACAATTCATCCCGCAGGTCATTCGGCTGGATGATGCCATCAACAATCATTTCAGAGGCTAACCGGTAGATATCGATATCTTCATTATACTCATTGCGCTTCTGTTCGATGAATTTAGGGCGCTCTTCTGGTTGCATCGCATTGATTTTATTGGCATAGACGGCATTTACCGCAGCTTCAGCCCCCATGACCGCTATCAATGCCGTCGGTAAGGCAATAACGCAGTCCGGCTCAAAAGCGGGACCGGCCATTGCGTATAGCCCGGCACCATAAGCTTTCCGGACGATGACAGAAATCTTGGGAACCGTGGCTTCACTCATGGCCGAAATCATTTTCGCACCATGGCGAATGATTCCTGCCCGTTCGACCTTCGTCCCAATCATGAATCCTGGAATATCCACCAGGAACAACAGCGGTATATGGAAAGCATCACATAAGTTGATGAACTTGGCAGCCTTATCAGCTGAATCATGGAACAGGACGCCGCCCTTGACACGCGGCTGATTGGCTATGATCCCTATCGTTTGTCCATTTAGCCTTGCAAGCCCAGTGATTAATTCTGGGGCAAATAGCTTCTTGATTTCACAAAATGATTGCCTGTCTATAACCCTATCGATCAGGTCATACATATTGAAGGCTGCATTCTGATTTTTAGGAATCAGTTCTTCCAAAGATTTTTCGAAATCCGCAGGCAGCTCAGGTTTTACGCTTTTAGGCCTTTCTTGATAATTTCCTGGAAAATAGCTTAAGTACCTGCGTGCAAACGCGATCGATTCTTCTTCCGACTTGACAAGCACATCACCGCATCCTGAAACGGAACAATGCATTTTCGCCCCGCCCATTTCCTCTTCGCTCACCTTTTCACCAATGACCATTTCTGCCATTCTCGGTGAACCTAAATACATGGATGCATTGCCATCAACCATTACGACAATATCACAAAAAGCTGGGATATATGCTCCTCCGGCGGCAGACGGGCCGAATAATAGACAAATCTGCGGGACTTTTCCTGATAATTTCACTTGATTGTAAAAGATGCGTCCCGCTCCGCGGCGTCCTGGGAACATTTCTACTTGATCCGTAATTCGTGCCCCGGCAGAATCGACTAAATAAAGAAGAGGCAGCTGTAATTTTTCAGCTGTTTCCTGAATGCGTATGATTTTCTCGACGGTCCTTGCTCCCCAGGAACCAGCTTTTACAGTCGAATCATTGGCCATGACACAGACCCTCTGACCATTGATTTTCCCGATGCCTGTAACCACACCATCAGCAGGCAGACCATCGCTGGCACAATTAGCAAAGAAAGCGTCCTCTATTTCAACTCCTTCATCGAAAAGCAGCTCTAGACGTTCACGCACGAAAAGCTTTCCTTTTTCAGCGTTTTTTTGATGATACTTTTCTAAACCGCCTTTTTTAATCGTTTCAACCGTTTCGGTTAGTTTATCCGTCGTTACCATCCCTGTTCCTCCTTCAATTGAAATCATTGGCCTCTATATACCGGTTTGCGTTTTTCCTTGAATGCTGACAGACCCTCCAGTCGGTCAAGGGTTTTTAAAGTTGTCTGATAGCAGTCTTTTTCAATTTGCAATCCTGTTTTCAAGTCAGTCTCAGCCCCTTGATTGATCGCTGCTTTTGCAGCCCTGAGTGCTAATGGGGCATTGACCGCAATTTCCTTAGCCAATTTTTTCGCTCCCTCAAGTAAATGTTGGGGTGAATATACATGACTGATGATTTTCAAGGCATATGCCGTTTTTGCATCCAATCTCCTTGCCGTATAAATCAGTTCTTTCGCTGTCGGCATTCCGACTATCCGCGGCAGTCGCTGTGTACCGCCGGCACCAGGGATGATGCCCAATGACGTTTCTGGCAGCCCCACCTTTGCCGTTTCCGATGCGATGCGTATGTCACAAGCGAGTGCCAACTCCAGCCCACCGCCAAAAGCCGAACCGTTAATTGCAGCGATGACTGGTACTGGAAGGTTTTCTACAGCCGTAATCGTGTCTCCGATCAACTTGACTGTCTCCTTGACTTTATCATCATTCATACCTGCTCGTTCCTTAAGATCCGCACCTGCACAAAACGCCTTTTCACCTGCTCCCGTAATAATGACTGTTCGTAAATTGGAATCTCTCTTCAATTCATCCAGCCCTTCGACTAAGCAATGAAGCAATTCTGTAGATAAAGCATTAGCAGCATCCGGCCGATTCAAAGTTACGATGGCAATTCCCTTTTCTTCATGACTTATTTCAACTAATGAAGTCATACATTCACCTCGATTCCTCTTATTGTGCGTTATACACAGCCATCTGATGGCTAGGCAATGGTTTTTCCAAAAAGCTTTGCACCATGGCCGCAGCCTTCATCAGTTTTTCGGGATTGATTCCCGTGTGAATTCCCATTTTATGTAGCATATGAATCAGGTCATCCGTAGCGACATTTCCGCTCGCGCCTGGTGCATACGGGCATCCCCCTAAACCTCCGAGCGAAGAGTCGAAAGTGTCCACACCATAATTCAGTGATTCAAGAACATTTGCGAGTGCCATTCCCCTTGTATCATGAAAATGGAGGGCAATTTGGCTCATATCATATCTTTTTACAGCCTGTTCTAGGAACAGTGCAACCTGTCTTGGAGACGCGACCCCGATGGTATCACCCAATGAGACTTCATCGATTCCATATTCAAAAAGTTGATCACAAACACGGAAAACCTGTTCGGTCGATACCTCCCCTTCATACGGACAGCCGAAAACGGTTGAAACATAGCCCCTAACCGTTTTCCCGCTGTTTGCTGCTGTCCCGATGACATCCTTCATTATCGGAAAAGTGTTGGAAATCGACTTATTGATATTTTTAAGATTATGCGTTTCACTGGATGACATGAACACGGAAATTTCATCGATATTGGCTTCAAGAGCCGACTCCAGTCCCCTTTGATTCGGTACAAGGGCCGCATAAGTGATACCGGGATTGCGCTTTATTCCCTTGGCCACCAGGGCGGCATCACTCAATTGGGGAATCCACTTTGGATGGACGAAAGAAGTCACTTCTATATAAGTTAATCCTGTATCAGAGAGCTGATCGATCCACTCCATTTTGCTTTGTGCAGGTATCATGACCTTTTCATTTTGCAGCCCGTCACGGGGTCCAACTTCCTTAATTGTCACTTTTTCAGGCCAATTCATCTTACCCCTCCGTCCCTTTATTCAATGACGGCCAAAACGTCGCCCTCATTCACGAAATCCCCCTCATTCACCTTTAGTTCTTTAATGGTGCCAGCTTCCTCGGCTGCAATGGGGATTTCCATTTTCATCGATTCCAATATAATGATGTCCTGTCCGTCGGTTACACTTTGCCCCTCGTTCGCTACGATTTTCCAAACGTTTCCTGCCATGCTAGCCTTTAATTCTGCCATTTCATTTTCCTCCTGATCATTATGTTTTAAGTTATACAGTCAATTTTTTAATATATTTCGCAATGAAATCCGTAGTCGTATCTCCTTGGGAAAAAGCTTCATGAGAAATTATTTCCATCAGCAAAGGAAGGTTTGTTTTAATTCCTTCTATTTTATAGCTTGCCAGCGCTTCTCTTAATCTCTCAATCGCTTTATCCCTCGATTCGCCGCTCACAACCAATTTGGCGATCATCGGATCATAAAAGTGGGATACGACCGAAGTTCCATGAACCGCCAATTCATGACGGATCCCTTCACCTTCCGGAAGTTCCATGGTGGTGATCCTCCCCGGTGCTGGATAAAAGGTTTTCGGATCTTCAGCATAAATGCGCACCTCAATGGAATGTCCATCCTGTTTAATCTCACTTTGGGTGAAATCCAATTTGTTGCCCGATGCTATTTTAATTTGCTGTTCGACTAAGTCCAGTCCCGTAATTTCTTCGGTGACAGGATGCTCTACCTGAAGGCGTGTATTCATTTCCAGGAAATAAAAGTTTTTATCCGCATCAACTAAAAATTCGAGGGTGCCCGCATTGCTATAACCGATGGATTTTACCGCTTTCACTGCAGCCATCCCCATCTTGTTTCTCGTTTCTTCGTCAAGGAAAGAAGAGGGAGCCTCTTCCACGACCTTCTGGTGGCGTCTTTGAACGGAGCATTCCCTTTCCCATAAGTAAACAGCATTCCCAAAGGAATCCGCCAATACCTGAATTTCGATATGACGAGGCTTCTCGATCAATTTTTCTATGAACATATCTCCATTGCCAAAAAACAATTGGGCACGTTTTTGATTCCCTTCGAAGGCTTTGATCAGTTCATCTTCATTAGCAACGGCCTGCATTCCGATTCCCCCTCCGCCTGCTGCTGCTTTTAACATGACTGGATAGCCAATCTTTTCGGCAACGGCTGCCGCTTCTGCACTATCAATTAACGGACGTGAAAATCCAGGCACCAATGGAAGTCCGGCTTGCTCCATCTTTTTCCTCGCCTCGACTTTATTGCCCATTTGCTGGATGATCTCTGGTTTGGGACCAATGAATATCAAGCCGGCTTCTTCACACGAACGTGCGAAATCTGCATTTTCACTAAGAAAGCCATATCCTGGATGAATGGCCTCCGCTCCGGTTTCCTTAGCTATTTCCAATATCTTATTGACGTTTAAATAGCTTTCCTGTACTCTCGACCCACCCAATAAATATGCCTCATCCGCCAATCCCACAAATGGCGAATCCGAATCTGCTTCCGAATGGACAGCGACAGTAAGTATTCCCAGCTTCCTGCATGTACGAATAATGCGTGATGCTATTTCTCCCCTGTTTGCGATAAGAATTTTTCGAATCATTCGATATCCTCCTTATTTAGTGCGTTCCGATAGTAGGTCAAGAGTTTGTTGCCGAAGTTTATACTTTTGGATTTTTCCGGATGCAGTCATTGGATAAGCATCGGTAAATTGAATGTAACGCGGAATTTTATGAAAAGATATTTTCCCTTTGCAATACTCTATCAATTCTTTCTCCGTAAGGGTTTCTCCTGCTTTCAAAATGATCCATGCCGCTACCTCTTCCCCATACTTCTGATCTGGAACGCCGAGTACCTGGACATCGACAATTGCAGGATGTTGATAGAGGAATTCTTCAATCTCACGGGGATAAATATTTTCCCCTCCGCGAATGATCATATCTTTCAGCCGGCCTGTAATCTTGCAATAACCCCTTTCATCCATCACCGCCAAATCTCCCGTATGAAGCCAGCCTTCCCGGTCAATCGCCTGCTCAGTGGCTTCCGGGTTATTATAATATCCCTTCATTACATGGTATCCCCTGGAACAGAGTTCACCCTGTATACCACGCGGGACTTCTTCCCCTGTAGCCGGATCGACAATTTTCACTTCCACTTTCGGCAATGCCCTTCCCACTGAAGAAACACGAAGCTCAATCGGATCGTCCGTTCTTGTCATCGTAATTCCTGGAGAAGATTCCGTTTGACCATAAGTAATCGTGATTTCCGAGATGCCCATCTTATTCACCACGCTTTTCATCACTTCGATCGGACATGTGGAGCCTGCCATGATACCAGTCCGTAACGAACTTAAATCATACTGGTCAAAGTCATCGAGATTAAGTTCAGCAATGAACATCGTCGGTACACCATGGAGCCCCGTACATTTTTCGGCTTCAACTGTCTGAAGGACAAGGCGTGGATTAAATTCCACGATCGGCACCATTGTTGCCCCTACTGAAACAGATGCCATCGTACCAAGTGAACAGCCGAAACAATGAAAAAACGGAACCGGGATGCATAGCCGGTCAGCTTCGGTAAGCTTCATGCATTCCGCGACATTCAATCCGTTATTGACCAAGTTGGAATGCGTCAGCATCACTCCTTTTGGAAATCCCGTCGTCCCTGATGTATATTGCATATTAATCACATCGCCTGGAGTCAATTCCTCCATCCTCATGTCCAGCGACTCCTCCGAAACGGAGTCGCTCCCGCTAATGACTTCATCCCACGAAAACGTTCCGGGATAACGTTTTTCACCTAAAACGATGATATTTTTCAATTTTGGCAGTTTCTCAGATTGTAATTTTCCTGGTTCTGCATTTTTCAATTCAGGTACGATTTCGTACAGCGTATCTATATATGAATGATCCTTATATTGTTCCATCAGGATGATCGTTGTCGAATCGGATTGCTTTAGCAGGTATTCCAATTCACTTGTGCGGTAATTAGTATTGACCGTCACCAGCACCCCGCCCATTTTCGCGGTGGAAAATTGGGATATAAGCCATTCCGGTTTATTGGATGCCCAAATGGCGATATGATCCCCTTTTTTAATATCCAGTGACATGAACCCCCTGGCAGCCTTTCGGCAAATCTTTTCAAATTCGCGATAAGAATGGCGCAGGCCTAGTTCATGGTACACAACCGCTTCATTATCACCATATTGTTCAGCTGTCCTTTCAAGCAGTTTCCCGATAGTAACATCTAGCAAATCAGACATCAAACTCCTCCTAATCAAATAAAAGTAAGAATGAACGCTTTTTGCTGTATAGATAACATCTGCTTTTCACCAAAATGAACCCAAGCATCATAGTTCATTTTACGTTCCGTAAAGATTAACAGCCTAATTGCCTGGCGATAACGAGTCTTTGAATTTCGGATGTGCCTTCACCAATCTCCAATAACTTAGCATCTCTTAAATAGCGTTCCACTTCATATTCGCGCATGTAACCAGAGCCGCCATGTATTTGGATCGCTTGATTGCTGGCGCGGAACGCGGTCTCACTTGCAAAAAGCTTGGCGTATGCCGCTTCCTTTGCAAAAGGTTTTTTATTGTCTTTTAACCATGCAGCCTTATATACCATATTCCTCGCCAATTCGATTTCCATCGCCATGTCTGCAAGCTTGAATTGAATGGCCTGGAAATTAGATATGGTTTTACCGAATTGAATGCGCTCTTTTGAAAAAGCTAAAGCTCTATCAAAGGCAGCCTGAGCGATACCGACTGCCAAAGCCGCAATGGAAATCCTTCCTCCATCAAGCGTGAATAAGAATTGTTTGAACCCTTTGTCTGGATCTCCCAATAAATTTTCCTTTGGTACCCGGACATTATCCAGAATGATTTCACAAGTATTGGAAGCCCGAACTCCCATTTTTTCATAATTGCTATTGATCGTTAGCCCTTGGGTATTGGTTGGCACGATGAATGCCGAGATGATATTTTTGCCCTTGGGATCTTTGCCCGATACAGCAGTGACGGTAACCGTTCTTGAATAGCTGGCATTTGTTATCCATGTTTTCTCGCCATTAATCACATATTCATCACCTTCCAACACGGCAGTCGTTCTCGTACCGCCAGCATCGGAACCCGCATTAGGCTCTGTCAACCCGAAAGCTGCCAGGGTTTCACCGGTCGTGATTGGAACCAGATATTTTTGCTTCTGTTCTTCGGTTCCAAAATAGTAAATTGGACTTGCCCCGAGCGAAACGGCTGCTGCATAACTTAATCCGGTTCCCCCGCACGCCTTGCCAACCTCTTCAACGGCAATGGCATACGAAATCGTATCTCCGCCCGAACCGCCATATTCTTCAGGGAACGGAATTCCAAGCAAACCGAGTTTCCCCATTTTTTTGAATACATCCTCGGCAAACATGGACTTTGCATCCAACTCTATCGCAATGGGCTTAATTTCCTTTTCTGCAAATTCCCTAACCATTTCCTTAATCATCTGCTGTTCTTTTGTAAGTGAAAAATCCATATGTTCATTCCCCTTTCAATTGAGACCGACTAGTTGGTCTGTACAAATCAAGATTATTGTTTAATCCACAACAACTTGGTTCTTCAGTAAAAATGGCTGGGTGATTTCCGCTTCTTTTTGTTTATCTATCAATAGGGCATTCAGGATTAAATCCACGTAGATATCACCGATTTCATCAATCGTTTTTCCACCGTCCCTTTTGTACCATTTGTAGGACCAGTTCACCATGCCCAGAATGGACATTCCGGTAATTTCCACTGGCAATTCGCTGCGGAATACTCCCTTGTCAATACCTTCTTTGATAACGGAAAATATGATTTCTTTATACATTTGACGCTTATTTTTGATTGCTTCAACATAAGGTGGTTTTAAGTAAATGCTTTCTTGATAGAAAACTGAGATGTGTGGTTTATAGAGGTCAAAAACTTTAACAAATGATTGAATGATCTTTTGCATTTTTTCTGTTGGATGGGTACTTTCTGAGATGGCTTCCTGTGCTTTTGTTAAAACATATGAAATAAAGTAATCATGGATGACAAATAAAAGTTCATCTTTGGAAGAGAAATGGTGATAAAAACCACCCTTGCTAGTTCCGCAAGCCTTAACGATTTCGTTGACTGAGACACCATGAAAACCATGCTGATCGAAGAGCGTCAACGATGTTTCAATTATTTTTTCTTTTAACTCCGTAAGACTGCACCCCCTTTTTTGTATCCGCTTACATTTAACAACATAAAGAGTGTTGTGGTTAACTGGATTCATTTAGATTTTACCAAATTTTTAAAAATTGTCAATTTTTAATTATCAACAAAAAACAGCCCTCAAAACCAAGAGCTGTCAACCTAGGTTTATTTAAGAAGGAGTCGATACCATGTCATTTACTACCCTTGACCGGTTTAACTTGGGCTTTTACAAGCTGCCATCCTTTGTCATACTTCCATACTGATTTAATCGCCAGTATCGGATCACGCTCATCGGACCCTTTTACATTTTGGATTCCAATAAGTGCTTTTCCTTTTCCAAAAACGGTCTTGAAATCCAGTGAAGAGTATGGATCAACCAAAAGCTCTGTCGGTTCATTTAGTTTTCCATTTCGATAAATGCCCAATTCATCATAAGCTTGTTTTCTGGAACTGACATCCATCACCACAGGTTTTTGACCTTCAATAATGATTTCCGCTTTGTATCCGTCAAGAAATTGTGCCATTACGGGAACGGATGGCGGTACTTCCAGTTCCTTCACTTTTCCATCCTTGAATGTATAGGCGTAACTGGATATCAACCGTTCCCTACCTTCCATCAAAACCGTGACCAATACGTCCTGGACCCCATCATTATTCAAGTCGGCAACCTTTAGATCTGGATTATACCCAGCTTCAAGCGGGACGTTGATTGTACGGCGATTGCTTTCCACACTTAACTCGATTTTCTTCAGAAACTTGCTACCTTCCTCATAAGGCAGACCTTGAACCTGGATGATGTCTATTTTCTGGTCACCTGTTACATCTCTTTTTGTTGATATATATGTGCCAGCTACCTGAAAATTTTTATCATGCGCTTCAACCGCTTGATAGCTCAAAAATAGTGAGATGACTAAAACCGCATATTTTAGCAGATCTAACTTTTTCATTGTGATAACCTCTCTTTTCAAAGATGAATTAATTTGACATTTGTCGCCGTTTGAACTTTCGACGCTGATCTTTCATGAAGATGGACCAGAAATAATAGAACCCCGGCACTAGTATCGCAAAGCCCACGATATATGTGGCAAACACTGCCCGGAATGAGGTTGGATCGGTAAATCCTGAAAGGATCGTGACATTTGGATATATGATATAAGGTAAATGTGCGATACCATAAACATAACTTCCTATTAAATACTGTATGATAATCGCTATTACAGCGAGGCGGGGCATCCCTTTAACATCCTGCTTAGAAAAATAGGGTAAGTACAGTGCTATCCCGCTAATGATGAAAAAAATGAGCGAGACGAATAACAATGCAGAGTTTTTCATCATTCCTTGGTAAATCCAATTCGCTTCGTTTCTTAACGTGAGCATAACCAACAGAGCCATGACCAACATAAGCGGTCCCGTTATCATCGCATCCCTGCGATATATTTTGTATGCTTTCATTTCATCGGCTTGTTTTGAGTAATCGGACAGGAGCAAAGATGATAAAAAAAGCGTGCTCATAATTCCGAACCCCACAAATGCATACTCATTCGGACTCGTGAAAAGTTTAGATAAATTCAATTCTTCATTTCCTCTCATGCCTTCGACAAATCCAAGATGGGTGATTGGCAATACGCTGATTAATAGCCCCGGTATGATCAATCCCGTCACCCCTGAGATATACGTTAACGCTTTTTCATATTTGTCCACGCTATGAGAGAAAACCAAGAAAGCACTCCTAATACATAGCAGGACCAATATCAGGCTCGCGGGAACGATCAAGGCTACCCCAATCGGGAAAACCGCACCTGGAAATAAACTGTAAATCGCGATGACAAGACCAACCACAAAAGTATTAGTCACTTCCCAAGTTGGTGATAAATAGCTATTTGCTATCTTGGTAGCATTCGTCTCTTCCTTTTTAATGTAAGTCATTGCCCAGAAGCCAGCACCGAAATCCATAGAGGCCATGATGGCATAAAGAAAAATAAAGCCCCAGACCAGTGTTATTGCAAGAAGAGCATCACTCATTCGCCTTCCCCCCCTTTTATGAATTCGAATCGAAAAGCCTTACATCTTTCTGTTCGGCCTTATATATATCATCCATTACGGAATGACGCTTGAAATAATACAAAAGTGTAAACACGACAGAAACGCATAAAATGATATATACAATAATGAACATCGTAAATAAAAACCCAAGGTTTTCGTACGAAGTAACTGAATCCTCCGTGGTCAGCATCCTATATATCGTCCACGGCTGTCTGCCTGTACAGGCAAAAATCCAACCGCATTCTATCGAAATCACCGAAAGCGGGCCTGACGCAACAAACAGCCAAAGAACCCATTTCGGATATGTCTCCTTTTTCAGCCATTTATTCCATACCAATGCAAACAGTGCCAACGCGATTAAGCCTGAACCAATGATGACCATGGCGTTGAATAAGATATGGACATAAAGGGGCGGCCAATACTCTTCCGGAAAATCGTTCAAACCGGTCACGACCGTATCGAAGCTATTACCAGATAGAAAGCTTAATAACCATGGGAATTCAATCCCATACTTCACTTCCTGGGCTTCCCTATCGGTATAACCGAACAAGGTAAGCCCGGCATGGTCCTGTGTTTCAAACAACCCTTCTGCAGCCGCCAGTTTTTCCGGCTGTTCCCTATATAAATGCTGTGTAGTCGCATGACCGTTCAATGCCGTCAAAAACGAAAAAACCAAGCCCAAGACAATACTGAGCCTCAGTGCTTTTTGGTGAAAATTAAATTCAGCAGTGCCATATTTATTTTTCAGCATCTTATAGGCTGCAACGGCCGCTACGACAAAAGCACCGGTAGTATAAGCAGTCAGGGCCGTATGACCTGCCGTCACCAGGAAACTTGGGTTGAAAAATGCCGCCCAAGGATCGACATCGACGATTTCCCCATTTTCAAACCGGAACCCAGCCGGTGTCCCTTCAAAAGCATGGACATTCGAAATCAAAACCGCCGAAGCCATTGCACCGAATGCAACAAAGAATAAACTCACGATACGGGCCCATGGCTTGATTTTTTCAGCAGCATACACGTAGATTGACATGAACAGCGCTTCAACCATGAATGCATAAATCTCGATCTGGAATGGAAGCGCCATGACACGTCCAATCACTTCCATGAACCCAGGCCATAATAGTGACAGCTGCACACCCGCGATCGTACCAGTCGGAATCCCGACCCCAAGCAAAACCCCTAATGTTTTGGTCCAGCGTTTAGCCATGACGACATACTGTAAATCCTTTGTCCTTTGATACATCAATTCCGCTGCCAACATCATCATCGGCAACCCGACGCCGATCGTTGCAAATATGATATGTACAGCCATATTCGTCCCGAACATCGCACGGGCCATTTGTATATGATCCATACTGTCTTCCTTTCTAACCTTTGTCTCTTGGTAGTATCTCCTCTGTAAAGGAAAATATTTAATAATATTCCACAAACTAAGTTTTCATGGTTTTGGAGAAAGACAGTATTTTACTTGATGATGTTTTTGGTTAATTGTTTCATCTAAATATTCTATCGAGGTTATTATTGGGATATATTTACTCGGTTGATCGCTTCTTAACCTTGCTTAGATTGCATGTACGAACGGCAATTTTAGTATAGCTGTGCAAATAATAATAAAGTATTTATAAATTTCCGAACAATTTATCAATCTTTCTTCTAAGTCAGAAATATCCGTCTTTGAATTATGATTACTTTTTACAATAATCCTGCCTCTTTATGGTTATGTGCCATAAACGGGTCACCAAACAATCACCATTGACAACACTGGGAATTGAACAGAGGATTGCCGTGAATCCTTCACAATTCTCTAAAGAACTGTTTATTCATTTTTATATTTCATTCAATAAAAATACACACATACCCTACAATATAGTAGTCTATGTGTGTATTTGCGGGCCGTATTGACTTTTGCCCAATTTTCCTTAAAGCACGGGTACTAGCCTATATATTTATTTTTAATCCATAGAACTCCTTCGACATAAAAAAGAACAATTCATAAATACAAAAGTATCTTTTTTGCAAAAATCGCTCCATATTTCTTGCGATAGGTTATTGCACCAGAACGAAGGATTTCTATAATTAAAAACTCTACCATATCGTAGAGCTTTTTAATTATATGTTCATTAACTGGCACTTTTAAGGCTGGAATAAGATGAATAAACCCAGCAAATATATTAAATAAACTTTCTATCCGTTTTAACCAATTAGAAATTCTTTCATTTAGTCAAGCTTTACCCCATTAAATACACTAAATATTCCGAATATTCAATAGATGCTTTCACAAGACTCTGATTTAGAAAAATTCATATTCAGGATACTAGTAATCCTAAAACCCTTTGGAACTTCAATCACTTCCTGAGATTAATAAATCATCCTGTAACTGAATTAACACTGTTTCATTACTTACATTTTGATTTTTTGTTACTTCAATTGAAACAACATGACCACTTACACTAGTCTCAATTTCCACTTTTTTATTGTCCGTTGTTTGGACTACCATTAGTTTTTCCCATTCATATACATAAGAGCCTTGACTAACAAATATGTTTTCAACTTTTCCACAACAAGGACTATAGACAGTTTCTATAACTTTTTTCACCTTAAAAACCTCTCTTTCTAAAGAAATAAATTAGAGATTCCATATATCATATTTACACCCAGCCATGTAAGCAGCTAGACGCATATCTATTTGATAATTTTGTGCTATTGAAGATACCTTGCATCCATTCAATATGAAGCCGTTAATCCACCAGAAATGGCAAGTAAGTCTAGTACCAGCAATACGTTCCGTTTTCCTAATATGGTTGTTGCTTCAATTGTTCAATTGTTGGAATTCCACTAGCACTGTATTCATCCATCAACAATAAATTGCGGGTGTAAAGACCCTGGTGCGGAATGTCAATTTGACTGATCACTCCCACATACCCTCGACTTAGCCTAATTCAGAAGAGGGCATGATACGGGGGATCGCAAACCGCCTTTTCTTGGATAAAGCAGTTACTTCTGGATGAAAACGAACTCGTCCCTTTGTAGGCCAAACTAATCATTATGTAGAGAACGATAGCCGGAGAAAAGACTGGGTTGAACTTAGTAAATCTAATACTTCACTTTGCTTATTGTCCGGTTTTTCAAACTTGAACGATTTTGATAAGGATTGCCTTTTACCTCGTAAGTTATGAAAGTTAAGGATAATCTACATTTAAAAACGTAGCCACATCTTTGCTTTTTTGTTTTCTTTGTTGCCGCATACTTGCTCGATCTAAGGCCGTTTCATGTAATTTTTTTTCTTCTTCTGTCTCCGGAATAACTTTTGGAACACGTGTTGGACGTTTATGCTCATCTAATGCAACAAATGTTAATAGAGCAGTCGCTGCAATTCTACGAACACTGCTTTTTAAATCTTCAGCAATAATTTTCACAAAAACCTCCATTGAAGATGTGCCGGTCCATGCCACATAAGATATAAAACACACTGAATCTGTTGTACGAATGGGATGTAAAAAGTCAACTGAATCTGTTGAAGCAGTTACACATTCACTTCGACTATGACGTGCTGCGGAAATCGATGCTACTTGATCGACATCACTCATTAATCTGCCGCCAAATAATGTATTATGATTGTTCACATCATTTGGAAATATACGACTCGTTCTTATGACCCTTGATTCTCTGCAATATTTCGCTTCTATAAACCCGTCCTCCTAAAACATGGGACCTGATATCCATCACCTATGTAAACTTTTAGTATATGGTTATATTATGATACAATTTTGCGCTTTTTAACCTTAAAACACTCTCGGCGTATGTAGCCTAGTGTTCCGAGAATACGAAGCTTGCTTTAAAATATCATTCACCATCTGCTCTTTACATAGCATTAAAAGCTCCTCCTGTTCAAATGAACTGTTGTCATTCCCTTTGAAGAAACCAGACTTTTCATACTGGTGAATTCACCGGTCAAGGGAGGACGGGGTCGTATTGTTTCTTCACTGTGCGCTTACTTTGATTTCCTGTTCCAGTTGAAACTGCACCATTATCAATGAATTCAACTTATTTATTAACAACGTAAATCTTCCCTTTGCATGTTAAATCGGAGAAAGAGAGAGAATTCATGATTATATTTTTCTATATTAGAAAGAGTCGTTGTGCCTATCTGTTTAGTTTCCCAGTTACGAACTCTAAAATAAAATAACTTTCTATGATATCTTCACCCAGTTTTAATAAACTCATCAATTATTTAGAAAAGAATCCTTTAAGGGCAAAAGCAATATTTTGTGGTCTTTCTGCCAAGCGACGCATAAAATAACCAAACCAGTCGTTACCAAAAGGAATATACACACGCATTGTATATCCTTCTTTAGCTAAACTTAGCTGCATGTCTGTTCTAAATCCATATAACATCTGAAACTCAAATTGGTTACGTGGAATATTGTGTTTTTGAACAAACTCTTTAACACTGGCAATGATACGATGATCATGGGAAGCAATCGCCGTATAGCTGCCACTCAGCAAATGCTCTTCAATGATTCTCATATAATTTTTATCTACTTCTTCTTTCTCTTGATAAGCAACAGAAGGAGATTCTTGATAAGCTCCTTTAACTAAACGAAGGGGAATTCCTTTTAATTCTTTTACGTCCTGTTCCGCTCGATATAAATAGGATTGAATCACTGTTCCTACATTATCATATGTTTCGCGTAAGTCTCGCAGGATATCTAACGTGATTTGGCAATGTGCATGATCTTCCATATCGATTCTGACAAAATTGTTGTATTTCTTGGCTGTCTCAAGAATTAGACACATATTTTGAACACAAAAATTCCGATCAATGTCCAAACCAAGTTGGGTCATTTTTACAGATAAATTACTATTTACTCCTGCACTACCCATAGCTTCCAACGTTCTTACGTTATATTCCGTTGCCTCTATTGCCTCTATTCTACTTGAAACAAACTCCCCTAAATGATCCAGTGTACAAACCAAGCCTTTTTCATTTAATTCTTGAACTTTCTTAATCGCACTTTTGATAGTATCTCCTGCAACAACTTGGGATGCCCCAAATCGAAGGCCCCATTTTTTCGCCGCTTTATTTAACGCTTTGTTGTTGGAAGCGTGAAGAAAAATATTTTTTGAAACATCTACCAGCATGAATATATCCCCCTAAATACATGTCCTCGTTATATTAAATGGGGCAACCTTTTTAAATTGCCCCAGCTCTTATTAAAGTGTTTCGCTAGTTGTTTTCGCTTGCATGTGTAGAATCAAATAATCAGGGCCACCCGCCTTCGAATCCGTTCCAGACATGTTGAACCCACCAAACGGATGATACCCAACGATTGCTCCTGTACAACCGCGATTAAAGTATAGATTACCAACGTGGAATTCTTCTTTTGCCCGTTCAATATGATCAGGAGTGTTAGAAAGTAACGCACCCGTTAAGCCGTAGTCTGTGTTGTTCGCTATTTCCATCATATGATCGAAATCACGCGCTTTACAAAAAGCTACAACAGGTCCAAAAATTTCTTCCTGCATCAAACGTGCTTTTTCATCGATATCCGCAAAGATGGTCGGTTCAATAAAGTACCCTTTGGAGTCTTCCCCTTCTCCACCAGTCATCAACTTGCCTTCTTCCTTTCCTATTTCAATATATTTCATGATTTTATCGTAAGAAGCCTGGCTGATAACGGGTCCCATATAGGTATTTACATCTTCAGGGCAGCCAATCGTTAAAGTCTGAGTTAATGCCACTGCTTTTTCAAGGACTTCGTCATAAACATCCTGATGTACCACTGCACGTGAGCCAGCCGAACACTTTTGTCCGGAGAATCCAAAAGCAGAGTAAACAATCGAAGAGGCCGCTACATCCAAATCCGCATCTTTATCTACGACTACAGTATCTTTTCCGCCCATTTCGGCAATCACACGCTTTAACCAAATTTGACCCGGATGCACTTTTGCCGCGCGTTCATAAATGCGGCAGCCTACTTCACGGGAACCCGTGAAGGAAACAAAGCGAGTTTTCGGATGATCAACAAGATAATCGCCTATTTCCGCGCCGCCTCCTGGAATATAGTTAAGTACACCATGAGGAAGACCAGCTTCTTTCATAACTTCAACGAATTTCGCTGCAATCACTGGTGTGTTATTTGATGGTTTCAGGAGAATCGTGTTTCCGGCAACGATCGCTGCAGCTGCCGTTCCGGCCATAATAGCTAATGGAAAGTTGAATGGAGAAATGATGACACCTACACCAAGTGGAATATAGTTGAACTTGTTTGCTTCTCCCTCTCGACTTTTTACAGGTGCCCCGTCTTTTAATTGCATCATTTGACGGGCATAGAATTCAAGGAAATCAATGGCTTCAGCCGTATCTGCATCAGCCTCTTTCCATGGCTTCCCAGCTTCTTTCACAAGATAGCTTGAAAATTCATGTTTGCGACGACGAATGATATCCGCAGCACGAAATAAAATGTTAGCACGTTCTTCTGGTTTTTCTTTTTTCCATGTGTTGAATGTAGACAATGCTGCTTGCATTGCTTTCTCAGCTAATTCTTTATTCGCTTTAGAAACTCGACCGATTACTTCTTCCTTATTTGCAGGATTTATCGATTCAATTTGTTCATTTGTTGTAATGAATTCTTCTCCGATGACAAGTGGATAATTTTTTCCTAGCTCTGATTGTACAACCTCTAAAGCTTTTTTAAATTCACTTTTATTTTCTTCAAGTGTAAAATCCGTAAATGGTTCGTGTTTATATGTTTTAATCTCCGTATTGTTTGTTGTAATCATGTTATTCTCTCCCTTAAAAAATAGATTTGTATAATCGATGTAATAGCGAATCATCTTATTAAAAGTAATGAATAATTTTCAAATGATAGTAGCTGCCTCTAATTTCTTCTTTTACTTTTAATGGATGTTTGTGAAGAAAAGTTTGCTAATCCAATATTGCCTCCTTTATTAACGGAAAATTTATAATACAAACAATATTCAAAAACTTGGTATGAACATATTATAATTCCATTTACACACTTTTGTATACCACTTTTAACAAAATTGTCTAAATAATTTCAAATTAAACACTTTTGTTCAATTGAATATTCATTTTTTTAAATAGATTATTAACTAGCTTCTAAACAGTATATGGATGGATTCATATTATCTTGGGAAGAGCTCACCCCCTATTAACCCGTTTTTTTTAATCAATTGCATAGCTTCTAAACCACATAGTATGTAAATGGCAGAAGGAATGCCTTCAATCATGACAACAGAACGAGCTCGCTTTTTGATTAACCAATGATTATGTTTTATAAATAACTTTAAAGTATACACAACTGTTTAGTTCATGTTCCATGTCGGGAAATAAATAGACAAATATGCACAAAATGTATTATTATATAATTCTTAATATTTTTTCATCTTTTATTTGGAGTCTTTATGCAAATTGAATTTTTAATTCTAATAAGTAGAAGAAATAAAAGAGGAAGATTTGTTAAAGATTTGTTTCTTTTTTTAGGGGTTATCACTTTCTGTTATTTTTTTGAAAGATTTGAATCCCCTTATTTTTTTGGTTTTTACGTTATAGAGAGGATGTAGGATATGAATCATCAACAACCTGAATTAAAAAAAGAGTTGAAAATTCGGCATATTACCATGATTTCTCTCGGAGGAATCATCGGTGCTGGGTTATTTGTTGGAAGTGGCCCGTTAATTAATACTGCTGGGCCAGGTTCTATTTTCTCATATGCGCTAGCGGGATTACTGGTAATTTTAGTGATGCGGATGCTTGGGGAAATGTCAACAGCAAATCCATCAAGTGGCTCTTTTTCCACTTATGCCCGAGAGGCGATCGGCCCATGGGCCGGGTACACGATTGGCTGGTTATACTGGTTTTTCTGGGTAATTGCCATTGCAGTTGAAGCAATAGCAGGTGCGACAATTATTCAATATTGGTTTCCTTCTTTGCCTTCTTGGTCAGTCAGCCTTATGCTTACTTTTTTATTAACCCTAACCAACATCTATTCTGTTAAATCATTTGGTGAGTTTGAGTATTGGCTGTCTATGATCAAAGTTGTCAGTATTGTACTCTTTTTAATTCTTGGAGGGGCCATTATATTCGGTTTCATACCAGGAATAGAATCACCTGGTACTTCTAACCTTCTACATAGAGGTGGATTCCTGCCATCTGGAATAAGTTCTGTCTTTATAGGAGTTGCCCTTGTTATGTTCTCTTTTATGGGGAGTGAAATTGTGGCGACTGCAGCAGGGGAAACCTCACATCCTGAAAAAGCCATGAGGGTTGCGACAAATACCGTTATCTATCGTATCTTAACCTTTTACCTAGGTTCAATTTTAATAATCGTAACAATTCTTCCATGGGACTCTTCCAGTTTGATGAAAAGTCCTTTTGTTTCTGTCCTTGAACTTTTAAATATACCAGCTGCAGCTCAAATCATGAACTTCCTGCTTTTGACGGCAGTACTTTCTTGTTTGAATTCTGGTATTTATACGAGCTCACGCATGTTATTTTCAATGGCAAAAAATGGAGATGCCCCCGAGATGTTTTTAAAGGTAAATAAGAAGGGGATACCAATGAATGCGATTTTAGGATGTACCGTTATTGCTTATATTAGTATTGGCTTCAATTACTTCTCTCCAGATAAAGTATTTCTGTTTTTAGTAAATGCTTCCGGAGGTGTAGCACTTCTTGTTTATCTAGTGATTGCCTTCTCTCAGTTACGTATGCGAAGAAAATACGAAAAAGAAAATCCTGGAGCACTTAAGATCAGAATGTGGTTATTTCCTTATTTAACATATGCCACGATTATTACGATCACTAGTATATTTATCTCGATGACATTTATTGATTCCTTGCGTTTACAATTCTTTTTAACACTACTTCTCACTATACTGATTGTCGGTTCTTTCTTTGTCTTAAAGAAAAAGAAAGCATCGGATTTAATATCAACGAGCAAAGAAAAAAATGCCTCTTAATTACAAAAATAGGAAATACGATATAAATAATGGACTCTATTAGAACTTAGGCAAGGGCTGGCGCATTAAAAGATCCCAACTCAGATTAGTCATTTGATTTACCTGTCAAGTAGACATTCATAAGAAGACTACAGTCATCGAGATTCGATATTCAATCGGAGCTTGGTGGCTGAGTCGTTTTTGGAATGGTTTGTAGCTGTATTAATAGATATTCTTCCACGCCTTGATCAGTTTTTTTAAAATTTTGATCCAACATCTCTGATTTATAATGGGGAAATAACGATTCCACTAAAACATTATCATGTTGGTTTCACTTAATGCCAAGATATTGAAGTAGTAGATTGTATGCATGGGATGTTTATTAGAAGCCTTGATCCGAATGGAAAATGGTTCTGTATACATCCCTTTTTTGGGATAAAACCATCTAACGTCTCTTATACGCTTTTTTTCAGCCTGTACTTTATAATTATCACACTCCGATACCTTTCAATTGATTTGGGAACCCTTCGTTTCATTGCTGCCTTCCCCATACAAATACATCTGTACAGCTTTCATTTTCTTTTCCTTTGAATATTTCTCGAACTTTCTCCTTTTTTATCTATAATGAAATCCCCTCCAGGTAGTAGTGTAATATCCACGATTGTTTGTGGTCTGTTTACACTGTCTACCTTAAGGGGATATTATCAAAGCAGTCTTTTCAGAAACTAGCCCTCATCTTAATTTATTATCGGTGATAACATAAGTTTCGATAGAGAGCGTAACTGGGACATAATAAAATGCAAAATAAATCAGTTTAATCCGTATTCTTTAATCTTATTATAGAGTGTTCCTCTGGACATACCGAGTAATTTGGCAGCCGCACTTTTGTTTCCATATGTCTTGCTTAAGGCTTCTTGAATCATGGATAACTCTTCTTTTTCCTCTTCCTGAAATGATGTTTCTTGTGGGCCTGAGATATGGCCATTATGAACATAATAGCTACTGGTTATGTTTTTTTGAAGATGATTGCTTTTAATAATATTTTCATCATTCAGAAGGATAACACGTTCCACAACATTCCGAAGCTCGCGGACATTTCCTGGCCATTCATAGTTAACTAAAATAGTTATAACTTCCGATCCAATTTTCGGAACTGGTTTCTTATACTTAGAACTGAACTCTTGCACAAACTGTTCAACTAATTTGACAATATCTTCTGGTCTTTCACGCAAAGGAGGAATATCAATGTTAATTACAGTTAAGCGATAATAAAGATTTTCGTTGAATTTCCCTTCCTTTACCATTGCTTCTAACGCCTGAGATGTAGAGGCAATTACACGTGTATGCGTCGTCAATAATTCCGTTGTACCTACACGATAAAATGATCCATGTTCTAAGTAGTGTAGAAATTTTTCTTGAATGTCCAATGGCATTTTATCAATTTCTTCAATAAATAAAGTTCCATTATGTGATTGTTCAATTTTTCCATTTTTCCCAGTCTTCTTATCTGCTGTAAAAACTCCTTTTTGATATCCAAATAATTCAATCTCTAAAAGAGTGGAAGGAATGGCTGAACAATTAATAGATACAAAAGGGCCGGTACGCTTAGAACCGCCGTAATGAATAGCTTGTGCTAACATCTCTTTTCCTGAACCTGGTTCTCCGGTTAACAGAACCGGAATGTCCGCGTAGGCAACTTTTTGCGCTACCTTCACGGCCTTTTGAATTTCTACATTTACTCCAATAATAGAGGAAAAAGGGTTGTCCTGATGGATAAGTAATGGTAACGAAGAATCAAGTTCCTCGTTCAAACGAACAATTTGAGTAATATCATGTTCCGTTGCAATGCCTCCAATAACTGTATTATCCTTTATAACGGGGGAGGCATTTACTAATACGTGATTATCATTATTAGGGCGATGGTAAGCCCCACGAACGGGACGTCCCTCATTTAATATACGATGTAATATAATAGACTCTGATTGAAAATGCTCGCCAATCTTTTGACCAAGGATATTTTCACGTTTAATGCTGTATGTTCCCTCAGCAACGGTATTCCAGCAGATAACTTTCCCCTCTTGATCCACAGCTGTGACTGCGTCATTAATGGTTTCCGCCAATGTAGAAAAGTATGCGGATAGCTCCTCATTTTTCAATTCCAGCAGTTGAACCCATTGGTTTGCAGTTATGATTCCACTAATTCCTTCTTTTTCTGGATCTTTAATTAGGACCGGTCTGCTCCAATCAGTTTGTAACATAGAAAGTTCATCTATTGTAGAAATGGTAGAGGGAGTCCACTTTACCTTTTCAATCCACTCGATTACAGACAGTGAATCATCCATTAATGCCAAGAAATTGCATTCATTCTTCGAAACAATGTAGTATTCCTTCGCTGAAATGATTACAAAATCATACTTTAAAAAGTTATTCTTCATATCCATTAAAGATGTATAGGGTTTCACTATAGTGAAGGAGTTGTCTGAGGTAATTTCTTCCATTTTAATCATAATAAACTCCTTTTATTATATATTTTATGAGAAAGTATAAGGATTTATACAGTATCATCTTCTAAAACAATCATAAAACAAATATGTTTAAATAAAAACTAATAAACTCCACTCTATGTTTCTAACGATTGATTTTATGTAATAGAAATAAGGAATACTATAATTAAAAAACTGTATCATGGAATAGCGTTTTTTTATTATTTATTCAGGAATTAGCACTTTTACAATGATGAGAATTGGGATATCCCATTAATTCATAGATCAGGAGCCTAAAACCTCTTTTAACTTCATTAACACTGTTTTATGCGCACTCGCTAAAATATTTGAAACTATACTAACTCCAATTGTTATGCTAATAAAGCGTTTGGTTTCAAAGGACAAAGTACGATAATTGCCTCAGTTATTAATGCCACTTTTTTATTGCTTGATCAACTTTTCTTGATTTATATAGATTGGTGAGTTTTTTCCGAAATAAGTTTGCGAATAGCATTCTTCGTTATCTCATCCCATTGTTCAAAAAAAGCTGGACACTGCTTCTCTAACTTTCTAAATTCGGCTCCATCATAAATCGTAGTCTTAGATAGTTAGCTTCCGAAAAAAATGGCATCATCTTTTAACAATAAATCAGCATATTCATCTTCTGCACTATTAAATTATCTAATATTTGAGCATTCCACATAAAGGATAAACCTAGAGGAATACGATAGCAATAATCAATCATGACAAATTATTGAAGATCCTTCATAAATGGTGACCCAATCGGAATAAGATAGCTTAAATCCCATATAGAAAGTGTAACAAGAGAGGAGAAAAACCCTTTGTCCTTTTTCAAAGATCCGCTTTCACCCGATCAAATGCTTGCTGTTATCAGAAATGGCCTGGGGCCTTCCCAGGTCCCCAAAAAAATCATTATCATTGGTGCCGGCATGTCTGGGTTGGTTGCAGCATCCCTGTTAAAACAAGCGGGGCACGATGTAACGATATTTGAAGCAACCGGGCGGGTCGGAGGGCGTGTTTTGACTATACGGGAGCCATTTTCTGAAGGTTCCTACCTTGAAGCCGGTGCCATGCGCATTCCGAATTATCATTACTTAGTTGCTGAATACATCAAGAAGTATGGTTTACGTGTCAACACTTTTGTAAATGCTACTCCTAATGATCCCATTTATGCCAATGGAATCAAGACGACCGCTGCCATATATCAACGGAACCCGGATATATTGAGATACCCTGTAGCTCCCCATGAAAGAGGTAAAACAGCAGAAGAATTACTCAACATGGCAATTAAGCCTGTGACTGACTTCATCATTCAAAACCCACGTAGAAATTGGGAAATAGTCATTAAAGAGTTTGATAAATACTCCATGAGCTTCTTTTTACAGTACAATCCAGTCGGGGTCAGTCTATCTACAGGGGCGATTGAAAGCATCAAGGTCCTGATGGGTTTAGAAGGATTCCCGGAACTTTCTTTTCCGGCCATACTTCGGGAACTTATGCCGCTCTTTAATCCAGACGTGAATTTTTTTGCAATCGAAGGTGGAAACGACCGACTTCCTTATGCTTTTCTACCGGAATTGAAGGATAATTTAAACTTCAGATATGAAGTGACAAAGATCGTTCAACATGATAATCAAGTCACCATCCACTCCAAACATACTCAAAGCCAAAACCCCTTAACGGTTACCGGTGACATTGCCATCGTGACGATCCCTCTTCAATTGTTGCAATTCATAGATATAGAACCCAGGAACTCCTTTTCCTATAATAAGTGGAGGGCAATAAGGGAACTCCATTATGCTGCGTCCACTAAAATCGGGCTTCAATTCACTCATAGGTTTTGGGAAAAGGAAGGAATCTTCGGCGGTAAACTGACGACCGATTTACCCATTAGATTTTCTTATTACCCCAGCCAAACGAGCAACCAGAGTGAATCCGGTCTCATCTTAGCAAGTTATACATGGGAAGATGATGCCACATTATGGGATATACTCCCGGAAAAAGACCGTATACAACACGCATTGAAAAATTTGGCAGTGATTCATGGAAAACAAGTGTATGATCATTTTTTATCAGGGGCTTCTTATAGCTGGACACTGAATCAGTATTCATACGGTGCTTTCTCCATGTTTAAACCTGGTCAGGAAACGGACTTGTTTCCATACATCCCAACACCTGAAGGAAGGGTCCACTTCGCTGGTGAGCATACTTCAACCGTACCAGCATGGATTGAAGGAGCCATTCAATCCGGCATCAGGGTTGCACATGAAGTGACGAATCTGCCTAGAACATACGGTGATCCATGAATGGACCATTTCTATGGCTATTTAACTTAACAACATTGACAACAAAACCTTCCGATTTGGAAGGTTTTCTTATGACCATTCACTTTATCCCCCCTTTTGAACCGATGTCTATGACCCTAATATTCACTTCATAATTAATGTCAGCATTACTTAAAATTTCGTCCCATTTCTGCTTATTTTTCTCCCAAAACTTTGGATGCTGATTTTCCACATAACGATACAATCCCGCTACCCCTGTTTTATATTCATGCTGTAATTTGTATACGATTTTCTTGACATCCTTTTTCACTTTAGCCTCGGCAATATGCTCAATCTCTTTTAAATAGGCTTTTTCAAAAGAATTCTCCTTACCATACCAATCTTCCGAAAGTCTTCCTGTGTACCCGACCTCAATATTGATCGTCAAATGATCACCGTTCAATTCCGTCGTGATTTTCCTTCTTATCCTATTAATTATTTCAACACTTAAAGGCTCACCGTGTTGGACCGCTTCGATTACACCGCCCTTTACCTCTCCGTTCAACCAATTTAATGCAGCAATATCCTCATCATTCATGACCGCGACCAACTTTGAATTGTTGATCACCCCTGCCCCCTTCAAAATTAATTTCCCTCCCCTAATATCAACGGTCTGAATGGCAAAGCTTCCATCTGACTGCAAATTTGATGATGCTTTGCCCAGTGTTAAAGGCGGAAGTATTTTATTCGTTCTGTTCTCATTATCTTTCAATTCATAGATTACATTCGAAGGAATCTCCCCATCGACGGATAGTCTCAAAATTTCTTTCGTCGGTCTTTTCGTTAAATAAACATGACAGCTTCTCCTTGTATTATTATCGCGTATTGACTGATTAATGATCGCTTCCATCGGGATTTTCCTTAATAAATCTTCATTAATGAGCATGATGCGCTGATGATTGGTTAATACCGTATTGGTTATGAGCAAAGAATCCCTAATTGCTTCATGCAGCGTTTTAGCACTGACGGTAACATTTTTATATTTGAGTTGGGCCTGATTCTCTTGAACACCATTTCCTGGAGGGACCAAAATTTGCTGTGTTAACATGATTTCGTCTTTCTTTTTGCTTTTATCGATCCCCACTCCCACGACAAGGGATAACTCTTCAATATTTTCACTGTCCCAACAGCCTGTAAGTAAAGCAATAAGCAAGACCAACCATAATCTTTTCATCCGCTTCTTCTGCTCCTTTTCACTTGAACGATTAGGAATGTAATAATTGGCAAGCCAATCAATATAACCGGAAATAGATATCCAAGCAAATCGCTCATTTTAAAAATTTCAAGTATGTCTTTAGGGATTTTGGCCAGAAAAAAAACGATTGGAACCAAAACAATAAGATTCGTTGTATATGAATTACTAAATATTTTCGTCATCCCTTCTGCTGCGAAGTAATAGTAAATCGCATGTGTTAAAAAAAACTGAAGAATCCAAGTTATTAAGAGAAATAGTTCCATACGCTCTAAAAATATGCCTGTTACTTCATAGGACTGAATAAATGAAATGGTTGGCCAAGTAACTGCAATGACTTCCGGAACAGTCAGTGTAGCCACTACCAGAACATATGTAATTATATATAATATCAGCGGTATGAAAAAACCGATTAAAGCGCCACTTTTTACTTTGTTTTGATTTTTAACGACGCCAAACAAAAAGATGAAAAGTTCAATTCCAAAAAAAGACAAAGTTCCGGAGCCCATTCCTTTCATGACAGGGAGAAATCCTTTAGCAAGAACAGGCTGGAGATTTTTTAACTCGACCACCCTGAGACTGAACAAATAAATGAGCAAGACGATGACGATTGTCAAAGGAAGAAAAAAGACACATGCTTTTGCTATGGCTTTAATTTTACCTGTCAAAAGATGCACGCTCGCTAAGATCAAGGAAAGTATCACGATCTCAACCGGGGTTTCCTCCAACAAATAAAAGCGGACCATTTCACTCATCGCAAGAACTTCAAAGCTGGCCACGCCTATAAAGTACACCACCACGACCAACCCAATAAGTTTGGAGAGCCACTTTCCATAGGCCTCCTCCATGTATGTGTAATAGTCAGCGACCTTATGTTTTTTTAACAGTACAACCAATAGGCATATCAAAAGGGCAATTGCGATCCCAGTTAAAATCAAGACAATCCATCCATCGGACGAATTGATTTTTTCCGTTATCGTCCTTGGAAGCGTCAGCATCCCAATTCCTAACATGCTGCATGAAATAATCGCTGCCAATTCCCCACTAAGAATTTTGCCGTCGGATTGGCCCAAGAGAATCCCCCCCTTTTTTCCGCTTCGGTAACCGCAGGAACGCATCCTTCCAAGTTTTTTTACCGAAAAAATCCATAGGTTGAAAATAAGGTTCTTGAAAGCTGGTCAATTTTGATAAATGGCTGATAACGATGATAAAGAATAGTGTGGTTCCGTATAAACCTAAAACGGCTGCAAAAATCATCGCCCCGAACCTTAATGCCCTGAACGCCAGTCCAAAGCTATATTGTGGTACCGTAAACGAAGTAATCGTCGTGATCGAAACGATGATGACCATCAGGGAACTCACTAAATTCGCTTGAACGGCTGCTTGTCCAATAATGACTCCGCCAACCAATCCAACCGTTTGCCCAATGGGTGCCGGGAGCCGAATGCCTGCTTCGCGAAGCAGTTCAATTGTCAATTCCATGATGATTGCCTCTACAAAAGGAGGAAAGGGGACGTTTTCCCTTGTACCTGCTATTGACATAGCCAGTTCTGTCGGAAGCAATCCAGGATTGAAGGAGACCAAGGATATATAAATCCCTGAAAGAAAAACGGTAACAAATAAAGAAAAGTAGCGAAGTATACGCAAAAAAGTTCCTGCAACCCATCTTTCATAATAATCATCCGGTGACTGCAGCAGCATCGTAATCGTCGTAGGTGCCATCAATGCAAATGGAGAACCGTCAACCATGATGACCACCCTCCCCTCCTGCAATGCAGCCAATACTTTATCCGGCCGCTCCGTATTCTGGATTTGCGGAAAAGGGGTTAACGCTGTATCTTCAATTAATTCCTCAAGCATCCCCGAGTCTTGGAGATCAATAGCTTTCACTTCATTTATCCGCTTATTCACTTCTTTTAACAATGAATCTCTTGCTTTTCCTTCATAATAAATCAACGCAACTTCCCGTTTTTCCATCGTCCCGAACTTCTGTTGTTTGACGATAAGTTTCGGATGGTTTGAATATTGCCTTATCAAGCCGATATTTTCCTGAAGACTTTCGATAAAGCCCATTTTCGGTCCCCGGACAACCCTCTCTGTAGAAGGTTCACCAAACGTTCGGTTTTTTTCCTTTTCCAGATTCAAGACATAACCTTTTACCATTCCATCTATAAATAAAAGCGTTTTACCGTCAAAAATATGCTCTTTGGCTGTTTCATATGTTTCAACATCCTGTTCCCTGACTGAACAGATTTTGGAAATGACTAGCTGTTCGATAGAAACCGGATGCTTGGTTTCAACCTGGGCAGCCGATAAATCCAGAACAATCTCATTGAATGCAGGGTAATCCATCGTTCCATTGACAAATACGAATAATCCCGAAACTTCATAACCGGGAATGAATATCTGTTTAAATACTACATCATCCTGCATATCCAATTCAGATTTCAAATTTTCCTGCTTTTGATCCAATTTAATATGCAAGGGTTTACTTTTCATGGTGAACTCCTTTTGGTTAAATGGGTTTTTATTTTTTCAGTTTCCTCTTGTTTCAATTTTTTTATGCGAACAGGATATGGGACAGACTTTTAAACCAAGGATTTTTTATGAAATTCATCTATGAAACGAGCAACATTAACATCCAAAATGGTTAATTTGTAATTAAATTGCAAATGCTAGGATAATAAGCTTTAGTGCAGAGGTGACAACATTGTTTAACCGCAGAACGTTCAAAAAAAAGCCCAATCAACCAAACGAAAAAAATGATGAATTAAATAAAGTTTCAGAAGTTAGGGACCTATTCAATACTCTTTCTTCATCCAATGATTTCATAAACCATCAAGGAACATATAATGGCGTAGGTTATTGGGTCTCTTTTTATCGCTCTTTGATCGATGCAAAAGTACTTCATGAAAGTGTTCTTTCTGTCATACCGACTCTGGAAACGATAAATTTGGAGCAAATTAAAGAAAAAGTACCTATTGAAAATATACTGATCACCAGTACCAAGGTTGTAATCGAAGAAAGGATATTGAGAGGCGAAATTGCACTTCGTTTAGATGGAAATCTTGATGAATGCCTCTTAATCAATGTTGCGGCCCAACAAGGAAGACAAGTTGAGAAACCTGAACTTGAATTTGGAATCATAAGTGCTCAAGAAGCATTTGTCGAGGATCTTGATATCAATCTTAATTTAGTCAGAAAAAGGCTGCCTATCCCTGAATTGCAAGTAAATGAAATGACTGTGGGATCCTTGTCTAAAACGAAAGTGGCAGTTTTATCGATAGAAGGGATCGTTGATCAGGAAAATGTTAATAATGTTATCCAAAGGATCAATGACGTAGAGTTTGATGAAATATTGGACGGGTCCTATCTCGCGCAAATGCTATATGATAATTCAAATACTTTGTTTCCCCTTTTCCTTAATACGGAAAGGCCTGATCGCATCGCTAGTGCATTGGCTGAAGGCAAGGTAGCCCTGTTAATCGATAGGTCGTCCTCTGTACTCATTACCCCAACCATTTTGTTGGAATACTTTATCACCATGGAAGATTATAATATGCCATGGATTCCGGCATCTGCTTTCCGTTTATTAAGGATATTCGCGGTCGCTTTTTCGATATTTGCCACTCCCATTTATGTAGCCGTGCTGACCTATCACTATGAACTGATTCCTAAAGATCTTTTGGAAACGATCGTCTCTTCAAGGAACTTAATCCCTTTTCAGCCATTGATCGAAGCATTATTCTTGGAGATTTCCATTGAGCTATTACGGGAAGCGGCTGCCAGGCTGCCAACAAAGGTAGGTCAGACATTAGGTATCGTCGGCGGTATCGTTATTGGTCAAGCCGCCGTTGTAGCTGGTTTGACCAGTAATATCTTATTGATCATCGTTGCCCTCTCGGCATTGGCATCATTTGTTACTCCCATTTATAAAATGGGGAATGCCATTCGGCTTTTGCGGTTCCCCTTTTTAATCGGGGCCCAAATTTGGGGGCTGCTTGGCATTACCATAGCAGCCGTATTTTTGATGACCCACCTTATCAAATTAACGTCAATGGGACACCCGTACCTTGAACCGATATACCCATTTCGCATGCAAGATTGGAAAGACAGCTTTGTTCGGCTTCCTTTTAATCTTTTCAAGTCACGGCCTATAAATTTACGTCCAGATGATATATCCAGACAGCCACAGCCCAAAAAAGCAAGAATCAAAAAAAATGATTTTAATGAATGATACCAATGAGGGTCCTATATGAACCAAGCTGGAGTTAATGAAAAGTATAAAGTGTCACCGTTCTATGTGTTTTTTTTAGTGCATTCCATGCAAACGGGAGTAGGCGTTTTAAGTTTTCAAAGAGTTTTAGCGAAGACAACGGGAACAGATGGCTGGATTTCGATACTACTGGCCGGCCTGATCGTCCATATAATGATTTGGATCATATATAAAATTTTCAGTATCGTTCCTGGGGATATCATTTCTGCAAATAATCAAGCATTCGGTAAATGGATAGGGAATTTCTTCAGTCTATTATTCATTCTTTACTTTTTTTTCCTCGGGATGACAGTCATGATCAGCTATATAAATGTCATACATGTATGGATGTTTGAAGAGGTACCAACTTGGGCTTTTTCAGTGGTCTTCCTGGTTTTGATTTATTATATTCATACGGGAGGATTCCGTACTATTACGGGTATTGCCTTTTTAAGCGTCCTTTTGACATACTGGCTTTTATTTGTCCTATTCTATGCCATGAAATACTCTGATTTCACCAATTTGCTTCCTGTTTTCCACCACACTCTATTAGATATATTGAAAGGAACAAAAAGTACTTCATTAACGCTGCTTGGTTCTGAAATGATCGTAATGTATTATCCGTTCATCAAAGATGCTAAAACTTCACAAAAATATGCCCATGGTGGGGCCTTAACGACAACATTAATGACCGTATTCGTTTATTTGGTTTCACTTGTTTTTTATTCACATAAACAGTTGGAACTGACTATATGGCCGACACTATCACTGACCAGCATTGTCGAATTGCCCTTTATCCAGCGATTTGAATATATAGATGTTTCTTGGTGGGCCATCGTTATCATACCCAACATGACCATCGCCTTGTGGTCAGCAAGCCGAGGTTTCAAGCGCTTGTTCAATGTTCAGCAAAAGTATCCATTATGGGGGATGTCGATTATTATCCTGATAACAAATATATTCGTTTTTGATATCGATTCCCTATATATATTGGATAAAATAATCAATCCATACGGAGTGTTCTTCCTTGTTTTATACTTGCCTCTTCTTTTGGTCATCATCTATATAAAGAAAATGAGGAAACGTTTATGAGAAAATTATTTCTTGTTATCTTGATTTTTCCGCTGCTTTGCAGCTGCGCCCAGCCAAGAGTGGTTGACGAAGTCAATATGTCCCAAGCCATTGGCTACGATATACTGAAGAATGATAATGTCGAAGGAATGTTCGTCATCCCTATCTTCCAGCAGGACAAGATGGGTAAATATCAAATCTTAAGCGGAACATCGACGACAACGAGTGATGTCCAGGCTGTCGTTTCCAAAAAAGCGGATAAGCCGGTATTGCTTGGACAGACACGCATCATTTTATTCAGCGAGAAAATGGTTCGTGAAATCGGAATGACAGAACTGACTGATTATCTCTATCGTGAACCACAACTTGGAAACAGGGTCATATTGGCCATCGTTGAAGGAAAGGTCAAGAATGTCATAAATTCGAAACCACCAAATAAGAATGTGAATATTGGAATCTTTTTATCAGATTTGATCAATCAACAAATAGAAACAGGGAACGGACCGGAAACTAATCTCCATCTTTTTTTAGGAAACTCTCTAGAAGCTGGCGGCGATTCGTATCTTCCTTTATTTAAATTAATTAATAATGAAGTTTCGGTTTCTGGAGTCGCCCTTTTTCATGAAAATAAGATGGTCAGTAAAGTCCCCACGGATGATATGTTCATTTTCAAAACATTAGTTCAACATCATAGGAGGGGAATATACAAATTCAAATTTAAAGACAAGAACGAAAGCGATATCGTAGTGGAAAGTATCCGAAGCGGTTCAAGTTATGAGATATCCGGCTCAGAGAGAAATCCCTCGATCACGATTAAGATCAAAATTAAAGGACAAATCAAGGAATCCATGCGCAGTGAAAACCTAACCAATAGAAAGATGATAAAAAAAATTGAAAAGGAAATGGAAGCTGATTTAACCAAGAAAGTAAACCGACTTATGAAAGATTTTCAAAAAAAATCCCTTGATCCGATTGGCCTGAAGGAAAAATATCACGCCAAAAATAAAAAAATGACCTATGAACATTGGAAAAAGATTTATCCGGAAATGGACATTAATGTAGAAACCCAAGTTAACATCATTCAAACCGGGGTTTCAGAATAATAAATTGTCGATAGGCCATTTATTATTCTTTGCCTGATCGCAAAAACTACTTTCCCATTAAATTGCTGATGAACAGCTCAGTTATTTAACTGGATGGCTGGCGGGTGCTTTTGAAACAGAAAGAATTGTGGTTAGCCGTCATGCAGAATTATTAATAGAAAGTAAAGTCCCTTGCAAAGCAGGATAAATGAATCCGATTCATCTACCTATCGTTGATACATAGATAACAGGAGCTGACTTTATGAAAAAATTTATGAAATCAATCATTACTACTTCAATATTAGGTATAAGTTTAATCGCAGGTTTCACTTTTACTTCTGCTGGCAGCGAAAAAGATGAAATGGAATCGGATAAAGTGACTTTCTTTGGCTCCCCAACTTCTGCGATTTCCAATTCAGTTGCTGTGCCTCAAAGTTATGACCGGTTATTGTTTAGCGGAACAGTAGCCCCTCTTTTAAACAAGGATGGAAAATCAACTTATGAAAGATATGGCAATACAGAAAAACAGGCAATCGGTATCTTAGCGAAATTAAAAGCAGATTTGAAAACAAAAGGACTTTCACTCGCTGATGTAACCTATCTGCGTGTATATGTCGCGCCTGATCCAAACAAAGGGGATAAACCAGACTATCAAGGTTGGTTTGATGCCTATGCTTTGTTCTTTAATACAAAAGAAAATCCAGTGAAAACAGCTCGTTCTACAGTAGGGGTGCAAAGTCTGGTTTCCCCGGATTATCTCATTGAGATTGAAGCAGAAGTAGCTTATAAAAATAAGGGTAAGTTAAAATAAAAAAGTTAGACGAAAGTAGTGAATCTATATCATCAAAATATCGGTGTTCCAGGTATAGTTATCTTTGCACTCCGAAAACCATTTTAATAGAAAAGATGCAGGAAGTTATTCCCGATCTCAGACTGTAGACAAAATAGTGAAGAACCATTTTACCTTCGAATTTTTCTGTTAAAAAAGTTCCAGCTGATTTCAGAAATCCGCTCCCTTTCCGCCGGCTGTCTGCCAAGCCTCCTCTCCGGAAGCGGCTGTGGGGTCTCGGCTAGCCAGTTATTCGGCAGGAGTGTCGCAAATTCCTTCAATATAGAGAGGGTTTCAGACATATAATTAAGTAAAAAAACATGCAGGAAAATCAAGTTTTCCTTTAGATTCAAGGTTAAATCATTCCGAACTTTTATTGTCGTCAAAAAGAGACAGGAAAATATTCCTGTCTCTCTTCGATTTAATCAATCATGAAAATTCATACCATCCGTCACTTCTTTAACAATGCCAGCATTGATGACAAAGTCCCCGAAATGCTCTCCTTGCTGACGTTCTTTTGCATAACGTGAAAGAAGTACACGCAACTCGTTTAATATCTCTTCTTCACCGATGTTTTCACGGTACATTTTACTTAATCGGCTTCCGTCGAAAGCAGCACCAAGATACATATTATATTTACCAGGTCCCTTACCGATAAAACCAATTTCACCAAGTGCATGCCGGGCACAGCCATTCGGGCAACCAGTCATGCGTATCGTGATTTCTTCGTTCCTCAGGCCGTTTTCATCAACGATGGCCTCGATTTTATCAATCAGAACCGGTAAATAACGCTCAGCTTCGGCCATTGCCAACCCGCATGTTGGAAGCGCCACGCATGCAATCGAGCTGCGTCTGAGCGCCGAATGATGTGCACCATCCGTCAAACCGTATGTTTCAAGCAATTCCATGATCTTTTTCTTTTTCTGGCTTGACACATCTGCAATGATCAGGTTTTGATTGGCAGTTAAACGGAAATCACCAGTATGGATCTTTGCGATTTCGCGCAAACCGGTCATCAGCTTGTAATCATTGAAATCGGCAATTCTGCCACCCTCGACAAATAGTGTAAAATGCCATTTATCCCGCATGCCTTTTACCCATCCATAGCGGTCTCCATTATTATCAAAATGATAACTTCTCGCTTCCTCCAGCTTCCACCCTAGACGATTTTCCAGTTCAGCTTTTACCGGTTCGAGCCCAAGCCTGTCAACCGTATACTTGAACCGGGCATTTTTCCGTACGGATCGGTTTCCGTAATCGCGCTGGATCATAATGATTTTCTCAGCCACATCCAGTATTTTGTCTTGCTGGCAAAAGCCGATTACCTTGGCTAGTTGAGGATATGTCGCCTTGTCACCGTGGGTCATTCCCATACCGCCGCCGATCGCCACATTAAAACCAACAAGTTTTCCGTTTTCAACAATTGCAATGAAGCCAAGGTCCTGGGAGTAGACATCAATGTCATTGGAGGGAGGGACGGCAATGCCTATTTTAAACTTCCTTGGCAAATAAAGCTTGCCGTACATTGGTTCGACTTCCTCCAATTCCGGAGTACCGACAACTTTTTCTTCATCCAGCCAGATTTCATGGTACGCCCTTGTGCGCGGCAATAGATAATCACTCAATTTTTTCGACCATTCATATACTTCGGAATGGATTTCAGATTGAAATGGAATCGAATTGCACATTACGTTCCGGTTTACATCTCCGCATGCAGCGATTGTGTCCAACATGGAAGCATGGATTTCCTGAATGGTTTTTTTCATATTCCATTTTAAAATACCATGCATTTGAAACGTCTGCCTTGTTGTCAATTTCAAGGTTCCGTTACCGTATTTCTGAGCAAGGTCATCCATAACAAGCCATTGAGAAGGCTGTGCAACCCCGCCGGCCATGCGGACACGTAACATAAACTGATAGGCAGGCTCCAGTTTTTGTTTTTGACGCTCATTACGTAGATCCCGATCATCCTGCAAATAGCTGCCGTGGTGTTTCATCAGTCGATTGTCATCATCCGGAATACCGGCGCTAATCCGATCCTGCATCACTTTTCCGAGTGTACCTCGCAAATAATCGCTTCTTTCTTTAATTTGCTCAACATCACTAGGCGGGCCTGCTGGTGCTTTCAATAGTGGGTTCACCATGTTGTTAACTCTCCTTTTCTTCAAATTTCAGTACACATCACGTTGATAGCGTTTATTCTGTTGCATTTCTTCAAGATAAGCTTGCGCATTAGCATGGCTCATATTGCCTTCTTTCTCAATGATCTCAATAAGCGTGTTATGGACATCATGTGCCATGTTTTTCTCGTCACCGCAAATGTATATAGCTGCCCCTTCTTGAATCCATTCGTATAATTCCTTACTTTGCTCGCGCATCCGGTTTTGAACATACACTTTTTCATCAGTATCGCGTGAAAAGGCAACATCCATTTTCGTAAGTACACCTGTTTCCAACCACTTTTGCCATTCAGTTTGATATAGGAAATCCGTCACGAAATGCTGATCGCCGAAAAAGAGCCACGTTTTCCCTTTCGCTTCCGATTCTTCGCGATCCTGGATAAAGGATCTAAACGGAGCAATGCCCGTTCCTGGTCCAACCATGATAATTGGCGTGTCTGGGTTCTTTGGCTGCTTAAAGTTCTGGTTATGCTGAATGTAAATGGGCAGCAAGTCCCCTGGCTGTAATCTGTCCGCACATAAAATCGAGCAGACACCTTTTCTTTCTCGACCGTGACTTTCATACCGGACAGCTCCGATTGTCAAATGCACTTCATCCGGATATGCGGATAAGCTACTCGCAATCGAATATAGACGGGCTGGCATTTTCCGGAGAATTGATACGAACTCTTGCGCCGATTCACCCCATGAACCAAAATCGCGGACAAAATCAAGCAAATCACGGCCTTCTCGATATTCTTTTAATCTTTCTTCATTACCAGGCTTTACAAGCTCCTTTAAATCCTCGTTACCTGAAAGCAGTGCCGCTTGTTCAATGAGCGATTTTGTCAATACCGTTATTTCAAAGTCGGAGATGAGCGATTCCCTAAGCTGACGAAGTTCTCCCTGCTTATTGATCTTTACGGTTTCTTCAGGGTCCCAATCTAGTTCCATAAGAAGCATATCCACTAAATCCGAATCGTTTTTCGGATAAATACCAAGGCTGTCACCTGGTTCGAATGTAAGACCTGAGCCTTCAAGAGATAACTCAAGATGATGTGTCTCTTTATTGGAGCCACGGCCGTTCAAATTTATATTCTCCAACACTTCCGCTTTAAACGGATTTGTTCTCGAATAAGTTTGGTCACCTACAGAAGTTTTTGCTGCGGGAACTGCAGCAGCAGAATTGACTTGCCCTTCACTTAAACTGGAAATGACTCCTTCCAGCCATTCGGAAGCAGGCTCATCATAATCAAGGTCACAGTCCATTCGCGGAAATAACCGTGTCCCCCCAAGTTCCTCCAAGCGTTTATCGAATTGTTTTCCCGTTTCACAGAAAAACTCATATGAACTGTCCCCTAACGCCAATACCGAAAAGCGGAGACCCTCAAGGCTTGGTGCCCTCCTGCCATGAAGGTACTCATGGAAAGACAATGCATTATCCGGCGGATCACCTTCTCCATGCGTGCTAACGGCAATCAGAAGATTTTCGATTTTTTTCAAATTGTTGACTTTAAAGTCACTCATGGATGAAATGGTAACCTGAAAGCCATTACCCTCAAGCTTACTCGCCGCTTTTTCTGCCAGCCCTTGAGCATTTCCCGTCTGTGAACCATACAGGATGGTCACCTCTTTTGATATTGTCTTCCCGCCGCTTTGAGCTTCCAATACCGGGACGTCGGCTGAACTTGTGTTGGATACTGACAAAGATGCAGTCAGATAACCGCTCAACCAAATTTTTTGTGTTTCTGTCAAGCTTGGCAGTAGGCTGTTAAGGAGCTCTGCTTGCTCTTGATTAAAGGGACTGTTACTTACCTGAAGTTGCACGATTTCCACCTCACAAAGGGATATTAACTTATCTTAGTTGATTATTATGTATAACGAGTGGGTTTAAATATTTTATTTCGAACCATAAATTAATTAACTCGTTTACTCCTATAGACCAAGTCGGTTTTAACTGCAAAAAAAATTTAAAATACAGTTATATAGGTTCATAGCACACAACAAATAAAAAGGACAATAGCTTTCCCCAGCCTATACTCTTCCTAAAATAAGTTTCTCATTAAAACTTTACTGGAAGGTATATCATTAGTAAAATATATATAATTTATTATAACTATTAAGAATATTAATAATAAGGGGAAATTTCTATGTACTATGATGCTTTAAAAACATTTGTGACCCTTGTGGAAGTCAAGAATTTTACAAAAACAGCAGAAATTCTTCTTATGTCGCAACCAAGTGTTAGTTTACATATTAAAAAATTAGAAGAAGAGTTCCAAACCAAATTATTTCTCCGTTCTCCCAAATTTTTAAAAGTCACTTTAACGGGAGAAATTCTTTACGACCGGGCCAAGCAAATGATCACAATCTATGAACAGACCAGACAAGACATACAGGAACACGATAGGTCCATCAAGGGCGAATTAAAGATAGGTGCAAGTTTTACAATAGGAGAGTATATCCTTCCTTCTTTACTCATCGACCTTCAAGAGGACTATCCTGAACTTGAACTTCAAGTCGTAATTGGGAACACGGAAGAAATCGTTCAAGCCGTTCGGCTATACAAGGTGGATATTGGTTTAATCGAAGGTCAAACTAACGAAAAAGAGCTTTCTGTTCACCCATTCATGCAAGATGAGCTATTCATTGTGTCTTCTAACACTCATGAACTCGCTAATAAAGACGAAGTGGAGATTACTGATTTACATGACCAAGCATGGGTAACGAGGGAAGTCGGATCTGGTACACGTGAATACCTTAACCATGTCATACGTTCAAATGGATTGAAAACTAAATCGATACTCACGATAAGCAGTAATCAAGGAATTAAAGAAACACTTATAAAAAACGGCGCAGGGCTGGCCCTGCTTTCCCGAAGTGTAATTGAAAGGGATGTACAAAATAAAATCCTTTCTATTATTCAGGTAAAAGATGAATCCTTTAACAGGACACTTTCATACGTCTATTCCCCAATTATGGAAGGTAAAAAGAATGTCAAGACTTTTATAACTGAATTAAACAAAAAATGGCCCATGAAAGCAAAGCCGATAGGATGATCATTGCAAAGAATGCTATTCCAAGAATGAAGTTACAGGCACATGATGTTAGGAACTTATTGGTGATATTATTAAATAATCATAAGCGGATGATCCGGAAGTAAGCTGTTTAACAGGATGCTTCTGTACACAAAACGCGGAAAACTAGCGCAGCTAAACAAATTTCGAGAATAAAGCCGGCATTTCCTGCGTTAAGGAAACATCGGCTTTATTATACTTAAAAAGAAGTCTGAGTAAAAATCCTAGATTCTTTCTTACCTAATTGGTTTTACCTGTTTATCCTCAATCTTTTTGACAGATTTCCCGTTCTCTCGCCCCTTCTATTACCTTTATCCAACAAATACTTTTCGACGATCATAGGCAAAAAAGAGCATCGCCACACCTAAAATGGCACAAACCCTATACATCGCTGAATATGAGTAAAAATCAGCTAGTGGGCCCATAATCACGCTACCTAAAGAGACTCCTAAATCTGCCATCGCAATAAATAAACCAAGTAACACATTACGATTCATCTTAGGTAAGACAAAACTTAAATATGTTGTTAATGTTGGATAAATGAGTGCTTGCGCAATTCCCATTAAAATAGCGCCAACATAAAAATAGATAGCTCCGCCGTTCATAGAAAAACTTACACATTGAGCGGCTATTGCTAAAAGAAGCATGGTTCCCATAATAAAAAAAGAATGCCATTTTCCGTCTGAGGGAATCTTTTTCCTCCAAGCAAAACGGGCCAAAACAACGGTACCTGCCTGAATCATGAGATAAATTCCAGCATTTCCTTCCTTTAATTGCACAGCGTACAGTGGTATAAAAGTTGTACTTGCCCCAAATATAATGGATGCAGCCAACATTAAAACGCTGCATTTAAATAAGAACGGATTTTTTACTAACTCACTGAAGGATTTAAAAATGCTTACTCCCTGTTCAGCATTATTTGTAACAGGCTGACTCTCTGCTTTGTCAATCTTTGCACTATAGCCAAATAATCCTGTAAAGATGGCAATTGCTATCATTGCCACTGTAAAATAGTCCATATCCCTTTGCCAAATGCCTAATGCTAGCAATGGGCCAATAATACCTGGTACATAAGAAAATAAAGAATATAGTGAAATGCCCTGAGAGCGATCCTCCTCTGGTAATGCATCAATGATGCCTATCTGTAATGACATTGAAAAAAAGGCTGTCGATACGCCCTGCAACATACGGGCAACTAGATATCCTCCTAATCCGGTAATTGTATATAGTATTAAAGCAAAACCATTGAGAATAAGAATAAATCGTAACACTTTAATGGGTCCATGCTTCTGAATAATATGACCTGCCCATGGTCGAAAGAACATAGTCGTAAATAAATATGCCCCCATAATCAAGCCAATCGTGGTATTGTTAGCTCCCAATGCTTCCCCTTGTAAAGGAATAATAACGTTCAGTATAGCATTCGCACTAAAATAAAATAGAACCAACAGATACAAACGTAAAAAAGGCCATGCCATCGCTCCACTCACCGTATTTTCTCCTTTCTAACAATGCAATTAATCTTACATAGTATTAAACTGTTATTAACTTCTGTAATAATTTTCTTGCATATTCCGATTGAACGTCTTTTAATTTTTCAATATTGACCATTTCTTCAATTCTGCCATTCCTAAAAATAATAACTCTGTCGCAAATATAGGCCGCAGCCTGGAGGTCATGCGTTATAAAAACGTAGCTTATATTGTAGACTTTTTTTAATTCTTTTAATAAATTCAGCACTTGTATTTGGACAGGAATATCTAGAGAACTGATTGCTTCATCTAATAGAATACATTTAGGATCTGTGGATATTGCCCTTGCAATGCACACCCTCTGAACCTCTCCTCCTGATAACTCATGAGGGTGCTTTTTTCTATAGGAAGGATTTAAACCCACTTGATTTAACAAAATATCAATTTTATAGTGAATTTCTTTTTGGGTCTTTTTTTTACCTTTTAACGGCTCCGAAATGGCTTCTTCAACCGTAAAAAAAGGATTAATGGAAGATTTATAGTCCTGAAAAACCGCACTGATGGCACCTAACCTGACTCTACGATCCATCACATTCTTACCCTCAAATAAAACAGTCCCATGATCAGGTTTTTCAATTCCTAGTATCAAGCGACCTAATGTGGATTTTCCACTTCCACTTTCTCCGATGATTCCGAGACATTCACCATTCCTGCATTCAAAACTAACATTCTTCAATACTTGTTGTCTTTCTTTAGAAAACATTCCACCTTTTTTATAGAATTTGTCGATAGAATCCACTTTAAGCAAGTTATCTCCTCCCCATATTTTTTTTAAACTGATTACTCAGCTCTTCTTTAGCGGAAACTAAATATTTGGTATATTCATGTTGTGCATCTGAAAAAATGGCTTGTACATTTCCTCTTTCAATGATTTTTCCATCCTTCATGACCAAAATATTATCTGCAATTTTCTTTACAACACCTAAATCGTGAGATACAAAGATCATCGAGGAGCCCATTTTTTCTCTTAACTTAATCAATTGTTCAACAACTTCAAATTGAGAGATTGTATCTAGCGCTGTTGTTGGTTCATCAGCGATAATAATGTCGGGTTCCAATACCAATGCCAATGCAATCATAATCCGCTGCAACATTCCACCTGATAGCTGGTGTGGATGCTTGTTCATAATCTCTATCGGATTTTTCAGCATGACACTTTCCATAGCATTTTTCATTTTTTCTTCGATTTCTTTATTACTCCAACCGAAATGTTCAACAAGCGTTTCCTTTAAATGAACACCAATCACACAGGAAGGATCAAAAGCGCTCATCCCATTTTGTAGAATCATACAAAGTTTTTTACCCCTCATTTTCCTCATTTCTTTTTCAGAAAGAAGATTTAAATTTTCTCCTTTAAATAAAATGTCTCCTGATTGTTGAAGCCACGATTTATTCAATCTCATAATGGCTCTGCAAGTTATGGACTTACCACTTCCACTTTCCCCGACAATTGCAAGACAGCTTCCTTCCTTTAAGGTGAATGTACCATTGTGGACGATATCACCATCAGTTTTAACATCACGTATGTTCAGATTTTTAACTTCTAATATATTCATAATTTATTTGCTACCTCTTTTTTTTGAAATTTGATTTTAGAGGTCCTTGGTTTTTTCACGATATTATTATTAAAAGTCATTAACTTTGGATCCAAAGCTACTTGGAGGGCATCAGAGAAAAAATTAAATGCCGATACGACAATAACAATGGCTAAACCGGGTGCTAACATTAACTCTGGCCTTGTAAACATGACTTCCCTTGCTTCATTTAGCATCATCCCCCACTCAGCATTCGGGGCTTGGATCCCTAATCCGAGAAATGAAAAACCTGAAATTTGCAAAATCATTGAACCAATAGAGCTACTTGAAATAACCGCAATATCAGAAAATGTAACAGGAACCAGGTGTTTATATATGATTTTCATGTCACTAATACCGGATGCTTTGGAAAACTTGACATATTCTAATTCAGAATACTTCATGACAGACGTCCGGATTACTCGAGCAAACCATGCCCATTTCACCAAAATACTTGCAATCAAAATATTTTCCAGACCTACACCTAACACGCTTACAATCGCCAATGTCATAACGTATCCTGGGAAAGAAAGCATAATGTCACAAATCCTCATAATAAAGGCATCTACTTTTCCTTTAAAATATCCAGCTAGAAACCCTAATACCGCTCCAATCAAAACAGAGATGAACAATGCAAATAAAACCCATAAAACGCTGGGACGAATTCCATATATGATCCTGGATAAAATACATCTCCCTAGATGATCATTGCCTAATAAATGCTCCCACGATGGCGATGCATATCGAAGGCTCATTTTTATTTCATTCGGGTCATGTGGCGCAACTAGTGGAGCAAAAAGTCCACCTATTATGATTGCAACAATGACAATTAAAGATACAGTAGCTAACTTATCTTTAATTAGATTATTTAACATTCTCATCTAGAGATCATTCCTTATCCTAGGATTCATTGCTGCATTTATAATATCGGAAACTGTATTAAACAATACAAAGGAGGCTGCTAATATAAGAACGTAAGCTTGGATAATAGGGAAATCCCTGCTTAGGATTGCTTTAACACTCAGACTTCCTAAACCCGGCCATGCAAAAACGTTTTCAATGACCACTGTACTTCCTAATATGATCGGGATGGACATGCCAAATATCGAAATGGAAACTTGCAATGAATTCCTTAGAATGTGCACGGTAATTTTCTTTTCTGGTATACCGCAAGCCCTACAATATAGAACATAGTCTTCATTTAAATTGCTTATCATCGAAGATCTAACATTCCGAAAATAAATTCCAGCATAACTTACCGTGATGATAATAACCGGCAAAATATAACTCTTGTACGAATCCATTCCACTGGTTGGTAATAAATTCAACTTAACAGAAACATACCAAATCAGAATGGATGCCAACCAGTAGGATGGCATTGCCGTTAGGAAAAACGAGATCCCCCTAACCGATTTATCCGCTAGCTTTCCTTCCTTCAAGGCGCAAATAACACCTATTAGTATGGACATAATAATAATGACAACAGATGAAACGAAAGTTAACTTGAACGAATTGAGAAAAGCTGGAGCTATCAAAGACCAAACAGGTTTTCCTGTCACGTATGAATCTCCAAAATCCAGCTGTAAGGAAGCAATAAGCCAATCAAAGTACCGTATGATAAATGGTTGATCCATTCCTAACTCTTCTTTCGTTTGAACAATTAGTTCATCTGTTATTTTTGGAACACCTTGTGCTTGTAACACCACTTCGGCTGGATCTAAAGGAGAAAGATTGATTAAGACAAACGTCAAAAATGAAATGATCAAAAGTAATGGGGTGGCTATGAAAACTCTATTAAGGATGTATCTTCCCATAAAAGTCTCCTTTCAATTAATACATGAAACTTGCACTTTAGCATAAATAAAAAGGGGAAGCCCCCTTTTTATTTATGCTTCTATTGAAAATACATTTGCTCAAATGGCAACTCAAATTGTGTTTGTTTAAAGGATATGCCATTTAAATTTTTTGGAGCAACAACAGTGACACTGCCATTGGAAATGGGAATAAAGACTGCTTCTTCATGTATAATTTTTAAAATATCCGTATATAACGATTTTCGTGTGTCCTCGTCAGTGGACACCATAACCTGGTCAATTTTTTTATATAGTTCATTTGCTTTGGGGATTCCACTTGTCGTATGTAGATAAGAAGCCTCGGAAGTAAAAGCAGCAATTGTACTTTGTGGATCATAAGCTAGTCCCCAAGTTTGATTGAATAATAAATCATAGTCACCCGTTGACCTTCTATTAGCAATTGAAGTTGACTCTTCACCGATAATCTCTAACTCAATACCGATTTCTTTTGATGACGCCTGGATAAATTCAGCCTGGGTTTTTTGACTGGAAGAATTGCTGTCATAATAAAGTTTCATGACTAATTTGTTACCGGCTTTCGTTCTAACTTGAGCACCTTCCTCTAATGCCCACCCTGCTTCATCTAAAATCTCTTTCGCTTTCTCTAAATCGTATCCCCTTTTAATCAAATCGACATTGGCATAATTGACGTTAGGGGAAAATAGGGTATGAGCTGTTGTTTCAGTGCCATTTAAAATATCCTTAGTGATCGTTTCCCTATCAATGGAGTGCCAAATGGCTTCACGAACAGCTTTTTCACTAACAGGTTCATCAGTTTTACTGCTATTCGCAACGATCATTTTCGTATTCATCGGTTCACTTCTTACAAGTTGGTAATCACCTGAATCAACTAATTCATTCATTGCTTCAACATCAAGACTATCTGCACCGCGATCATCGGTAAAAACAAAGTTTACTTCTCCTTTTTTTAAGGATAAAAAGGTCGTTTCTCCTGTTGGGAGAACTTTAGACGTAATTTTTTTTATTTTTGGTGAGCCGCCCCAGTAATTTTCATTTGCTTCAAATATTGCGAACTCATCTGTTTTATGTTCAGTCAGAGTATATGGTCCTGTACCGTTAAAACCTTCTACACCATCTTTTGTTTCGCCATCCTTAAAATCTTTAGGCGAAATGAATACATAAGGCCTTGTCATAGATAATTCCACCAGTGTTGGATAATAGGATTCTGCCAGTACCAAATTGACTGTATACTCATCTACAGCATTTACACTTTCTATTTTTGAGGAAAGTTTAATCCAAGAATGCTTTTCTGAATTGTTTTGTACAGCCTCTATGTTTTTCTTTACTGCTTCAGCGTTAAAAGGTTCCCCATCATGGAACTTCACATTTTCTCTTAGATGAAACGTGTATATTTTTCCATCTTCTGAAACTTCCCAAGACTTAGCAAGTAAAGGCTTTATTCCATCTGCCGTGTTTTCAACTAATGATTCATATACCATACCTTGAGCTGGCATGGAACCTTTGTAAAGATGAGGATTCATATCATTAATGTCTTTGGCTGATGCATAAACTATTTCTGCTTTTCGCTTGTTGTCAGCCACTTCCTTTTTATTACTATCTGTGATTCCTGATTTTTCAGAGCAAGCAGCCAGTATGGATAAAACAACAAAAACTAATGCTGCAAGTTGGAATATTTTATTAAACATAGTAGTTCTCTCCTTTAAGTCCTTCTAAATATGTTTACAGTTTGTTTAATACCACCTCCACAAATCGTAATCATTCCTATTTAAATGGTATATTTATTTATTGGGTTTCGACATTTACTATCCCTACATCTTTGTTGCTATTATTTTCCTTATCTCATCGCATATCATATTCACATCTTCATCAAAACTTTGAACGGTAAATGCATGAGACAACATTTCGCCTTTCCGGGATTGAGCTACTTCTTCGAGTTTACTCTCATACTTTTCAATAAACTTATCTATTGTTGGACATTTCAAATCTAAATACTTTGCAATTCCCTGTATAATTTTGGTGCGATAATAATCTTCCTTTGGCATTCTTGGAATATCCAAATAACCTTCTCTGTTGACAAACACTCTTCTGATTGGAACCGCAGAAAAATCAAAATATCTTCCTTCCTCATCTGGTTCTGAATAAGGGTCGATCAGCAATGAGGTATAACGTATATACAGTAAATATTCTTGATGGATTGGATCTAAATGATAGAAGCTTTCTATATCTTGACGCGATAAACTTTCTAACCTTACAGGATAATTATCATCTGTCATAAATTGAAGTAAATTTATCTTCTTTACATTTACTTTTTCCAAAATAGTCATAATTTCTTTCCACTGAGACAACATATCCCGCACTAAATATTGTGTAATGGGTCCTTCAGGATACATTTTATAAACATATTTCTTCGTTTCTATATCTCCAAACATTGCACCTAATGAAAAGTCATTCATGAACAACGGTGGATGTACATATAAAGAAATATTCCTGGTTTCTGCCTCAAACGGTGTCCCCATAATTTTCAATTCAATTCCTAGCTGCTCATATACCTTACATAGTTTGTCTACATTTTCAGATGGAAAGTGGGTAGATCCTATAAAAATTTTTTTCTTGACTGCTGTTGTTAAAACATGATTGGACGGTCCATCCAGCATCCATCGTGTATCACCTAAATATGTAGAAAAACTAATAATTTCCGCCTCAAGATTAAACTTGTTCAAATAATAACTTATCAAGCTGTTTGATCCAAAAGTTGGAGAAATTAAAACAATACATTTTACTTGTTTTAAAATCTGCTCACTCAACTGTTTCAGTACCTCAATATAGGCATCCGCTGTTACAGAGAATATGATCGTATCCCATTCACCCTTTATGGTTTCATAACCTCTAAAAACTTCGTTGACGAAACATTCACCTTCCATGGTTCGATGCTTTTCATTTTGAACACTTACACGTATTAGATGGTCACTTTGCCTAAGGGTCTTAAATAATGTTTCTGAACGAACAGAGTCTCTGCCGGCAATCCCCACGTAGCAATTTAAATGCTTTTTTAAAAAGACTGCAAGTTGGATGGATGTAGGACCGGTACCTAAAATTAAAACTCGCTTAAAATCACTCATGAAATCTCCCTTCCTCTTTAACAAGTAAGCTATGCTTTTTTATACAATGCGATATCAAACACATGATCTGGACGTAATATATTGTCAACCATCCTCCACTTTTCTGCATCCACCTCTCTCATAGGATAATTAAATAAAGATTTCAGCTGATTACCGTATCTCATAGCCACTACAACATTTTCATTTGTCAATGGATGTATTTGACCAAGTATGTCATATTTAGCTTCTACAGTTGAACTAAAAATGATATGGGTTAATTCTTTTGCATACTCAATATTTTCCACTTCTTTTTTCTCTAATTTTATATTTAAGTCCCCACCCAATTCATCCACAACTTTTCGTCCAAGTTCAATAGCCTCATCATCAATATCTATGCCAATAACCTCTGCTCCCGTTCGCTTAGCAATTAATAAAGGTGTCATCGGAAATGAGCCTGACCCCACCAATAATACCTTTGATTCTGAAGTAATTCGAAATTGGCCAAATTCATTTTCAATACATGATTCTATATTCTTAAAATAATTGGTACTCTCAGTAGTTCCATTTAGCAGCTTCAAAGCACGATATTTCTCCATAATGGCCACACAAAGTGCTGATTTCGTTCTTAAATCCTCGACTAGTTGATAGAAGTCCCTGGATTCATGTTGTACTAGTTGTTCCCAAGCTTCTTTATTCCTCTCACTTATTATGAATTTTGAATAATCATCTATCAGAACCTCAAACTCCGGACAGTGATTCATGGTATGGTCATATTTTGCTGCAAAATCGTTAAATCTTACTGAAAATTGATTCAAATCTTCTTGCAAAGTATTTGTTATTAACACATTCATTCCACTCCAATAATATATAATAGTTAAACATCTATAAAAGCTTTACCTTGTGCCACTATTCCAACAGACCCTTCAATTTTAAGACACTCCAACTCTTCGTCATAACAGCTAGCTTTTACATTAATAGTCCCACCTGGCTGCCTGATTTTAGCAACGACCTCTCCTTTATTCTTCCATGCAAGATACGCTCCTAAAGAAGCTGTACCTGATCCACACCCCCTTTCCCAAATCAAAGTATCTAAATGTGGGACATAAATGAGGGGAGCCAATTCATCGGACTTCGCTTTATATAATAAAATCCCGATCAAGTTAGCACCTAAAGTTACTCCCAGCAACTTTGCTAATGATTCTGCTTTTTCCCTTATTGACTTATCAAATTCCTCCACTTCAATCACAATATGAATGAACTCCTGATATCTCACTATGATTAAATTCAAATCACTGCCATCAAATTCAATTTTTCTCTGTTCTATCTTTTTTGGGGTAGGCATAGTTACTTGGCAGTAATATTCATCTATATTTCTTTTCACTTGACCCACTATTAATTGATCTGTACCTGAAACTTCTAATAAAATTTCTGTCATCTCATTTTGCTTTAGTCCTTTTTCAGACGCAATAAAAGCTGCCAATGCCATACAAGCATTTCCACAAAACTCACCTCCGGCCATATGTAAATGTGCAACAGCTTTATTATTTTTCGGTTTATCTATGAATCCTACTTGTTCAGCGTGTACATTGTCATAAGACATTATTTTGGAAGCAACATGCTTATACCTTTCAACTGGATATTTAGTTTTAACAAGGACTGTCATATTTTGTGTTGGATTAAATTTTATAAAATCAATTTCCTGGATCATCTCAACTACCCTCTACTCTTATATTTTTTGTTTCCTTTCTTCAAAAGTCATTATCGGGCACAAATAGTAATGATTACGATTTGCAATTACAGAATGAATTATAGCATAATGCTGGAAAGTGTCAACATTGTTAATTTGTTTAATAAATGTAATAATTTTCATTTTATCTCTTCCATGTATATCCCCTTTGGATATTAATCACCATTGGAAACTTTATTTTTTCCTTGGAAAGGTCTAACACATTAACTTATAAACAATGGGGTATACGAATAAATAGAGAATTGTATAGATAAAAAATAATATGGGAGCGGGTTTTATGAATATTGAAATTAAAGAAGCAGCGCTTGAACAACTATTAAAAGTGAATTATAAAGAGAATGAAGGTGTTCGTATAGAAGCCATTTATGTTGGGAGCTGTTCGATTTATGTGGAACATGAATTGAAAATTGATAATAAGAACGAAGATGATGAGAGATTCATAATCGATGGGGTCCCCGTATTAATTTCAAGTGAGTCTAAAAAGCATCTTCCGGAAAAAGTCTTTCTTAATTACAGTGATGGACTTGGGTACAAATTATATTCAGAAGATGAAACATTAAGATATAATCTCCAATTGAATAGAGTGAATTAAAAAAATGAACATAGTAAAAAGCCCATGTATTCCAGTTGGGCTTTTTGTGTTTAGGCTCAGAGAATTTATCATAGGCGCATTTATCTAGAAGGATTTTATTTTCCTTTAGGATAGCTAGCTCTGCACTAATAGCTCCATTACCAGGAAAATGCTTTAACAAGTACTTTTATCTCTTCTATTAATCGTTTCGATGTTATTTTTCAAATAATAATGACCGCAAGTTTAAAGAATTATTATTATTCTTCCACCCTTTTGGACTCGAAGTGCCGCTCCAGTTTCCTTTTTACCCGCTGAAGTGCATTATCGATCGTCTTTTTTTGAACATTCAGTTCCGTTGATATTTCAAAATAAGTTTTTCCTTCGAGGTACAAGTCCACAACTTTGCTTTCCAACTCACTAAGGACTTCGGTTAAAATTAGCTCAATATCGCAAATTTCTTCTGATTTTATTAAAATCGTGACTGGGTCAGTTTGCCTCTGTTCAGGAATTAGATCAATTAGCCCCTGTTCTGACTCTCCTTGATGGATAGGCATATACAATGAAACATAATTATTTAAGGGAGAATGCTTTTGGCGAATGGCCGCCTTAACAGCCGTTATGATTTGTCTTGTAATGCAAAGTTCCGCAAATGTTCTGAAAGACGACTTTTTGCAATTTTTGTAGTCCCGAATGGCCTTATATAGTCCAATCATCCCTTCCTGAAAGACGTCTTCCTTATCTCCACCCGTTAAAAAATACTTCAAAGCATTTGATTGAACGACACATCTGTATTTTTTGATTAAAAAGTCCAGTGCCTCCTCATCACCATTATGGATTTTCCCAACCAACATTACATCTTCCATATGAGTATAGTTTTCCATTCGTTTCTTCTCGATGATTACACTCATTTATTTTTCCCCCACTCACTTAATTGAGCACCGACATAAGGTTGCATTATCACTTCAATGTGTTAATTCAATATAATAATATCTCAGAAATGACGATAATGACATTCGCAAATAACGACATTTTTCAACAAAATACTGATAGTTATAATTAGACACTTTCAGTCAGTTTTAATTGATTTGGTAGAGATCTCGTCATTTACTTATAAATAATAATAGTAAAGAACTATTCTGCTCTAATGGTTTAACATAGCCAATCAATAGGAACAGACGGAACAAATGGTAATTTTATGCCGGGATTGTTGATCTATCTCATCTTTTACTTCATTCGCTTTAATTGGAATATGAAGGATAATGACATTTAAACCCTTTTTGGCAAAATAAAAAAGCATCCTTCAATGGATGCTAAAACATATTATTAACTCAGTTATAAAATGGAGAACTGGAATTTAATTATTCGCCAATGGCCCCGTATGTTGAAGATCATAACTTAAGCATTCATAAGTTATTAAAGCGGTGGAGTTTCCACACCTAAATGAATCCAATCTTCTTTTGGCGGTCCATAAACCCCAAAAGGTTTTATTCCTGCTTGACGCATCAGAACCGTAACTTGTCCGCGATGATGAACAATATGCTTGATTAGTCCCATAAGGATGGAAGCATTTGTTTCCTGTCTTCCAAACGCTTCTTGTATTTGTTCCAGGGATTCGTCTGTCCATTGTTGTTCAATAATTTTGGCTGCGTGAGAACTTACATTTTTAAAAGTGATGGCAATTTCCCGGGCAGAAGATGGGACGTTTTCCGAACTTTCTATCCGGTCTATCTTTAACCCGAAATGAGCTAGATAATCTGGAATATTCGTGGTGAAATGCCACACAATTCTTCCTAAGGTGCGACCTCCTGGATAAACTTGTTGTTCTAAGGATTCATCAGTCAAACTATCCAAGACATTTTGAGTCAATATGGCTTCTTTATTCCATTCTTTAATAAAATCTGAAATTGAAATATACATATAATGCCTCCCCTATTTCGATAGATAATTACTTAAAGTACATTATAAAACATATGTTCCCTCATTACAAATTCCTTATTAATTTTTCAAATACAAAAAAAAATCCAATCTTCTCTGATTTCTTGGCACACGCAGAAAGCTTAGGGGTAACTGCTGTCAATGACTTACATGGTTTAAAAACAATAGAATCTCTAGATGTTTTCAAAGAATTCGAAGACAATGGAGAATTAACAGCCCGTATTCATTTATGGCCAGCTTTAAATGGCAATCTTGAACATGTCAAACAATTACGAGATACGTATCAATCGGATAAACTTCGTGTGTCAGGACTTAAACAATTTATCGATGGTGTCATTACAGCCCGTACCGCTTATTTACTTGAACCTTATGCGGATCAACCTAATACACGCGGTGAGACGTCTTTCCCTGCTGAAACGATCAAAAAATGGGTCGTTGATGCAGATAAAGAAGGCTTTAGCATTCGTTTTCATGCCATTGGCGACGGAGCGGTTCGCCTTGCTCTAGATGCATATGGTGAAGCCCAAAAGACAAACGGTAAACGAGATTCGCGTCATTCCGTCGAACACATTGAAGTGATCCACCCGGATGATGTTCATTGTTTCATAGAGTTGGGCGTTACTGCTTCAATGCAGCCAGATCACTTTGCGATGTCCGAAAGAGGTGTTTACACCGAACGGATTGGTACTGAACGAGAAAAGCATGTTTTCTCGATTAATACATTGCAAGAAGCCGGAGCAAAATTGGCATTTGGAACGGACTTTCCAATTGATATACTTAATCCGCTTCAACAAATCTATCGTGCAGTAACGAGAATCGACAGCAGCGGAAAAACGGTATGGCATCCATATGAGTGCATAACACTTGCCGAAGCATTGTAAGCTTATACCAGCGGCCCGGCCTACGGTACATTTAGAGAGCAGGAATTAGTGACATTGGCAAAATTCAGCATGAAAGCTATTGGATTAATTATTCGATACATATGTTTTTGCTTAATAACCACCCCTGCTATATTTAAAAAGTGGGATTAGGCCACATGCATGATAAGTATTTCAATTAAATAGAGAAGTATTGGCGTATAACGATGAAGCACCGCCAGAGTGAACAAATAGAATGTTATCCTCCGGCTTGAATGTGCCTTTTTTTATTAAATCGATGAGTCCCGCTGCCGCTTTACCCGTATATACCGGATCCAGCAAAATCCCTTCTGTTCTTGCCATTATCTTGACTGCTTCCACCATTTCAGGTGTAGGCAAAGCATAACCCGGTCCGACATACTCATCAAAACACGTAACTGCCTCACGAGGAATTGAATTTGGAATGCCGATATGTGTTAAAGTTTCCTTAACAAGCTGAAAAACTTTCTCTTCTTGTTCAGCTTTCCCCCTACTAACGTTTATTCCAATTACCGATACTCCACTGTGATTTCCATGAAATCCTGCCACTAAACCCGCATGCATTCCTCCACTGCCGCTTACACAAATAACTGCTTTCAAATCAATCCCTTGCTCAAAGGACTGTGCCAAGATCTCCTGAGCGCATGCAACGTATCCCGTCGCACCAATGACATTGGATCCCCCAACCGGGATGATGTAAGGTTGATGTCCTTTCTCTGTCACCTCTTTAGCCACTTTCTGCATTTCTTGCATTAAGTCAGAACCATTAGGCACTACTTTAATTTGTTCAGCGCCCAATAAATGATAGAGAAAATAGTTACCGTTAAAATCCGGTTCAGAATTTGAAAGACCCTCTTCCAACACAAGGATGCATTTCATTTTTTCTTTAACCGCAGCAGCTAGTGTCAAGCGGCAATGATTGGATTGAATGCCTCCACATGTAATTAATGTATCCGCGCCTTTTTCCAATGCATCGGCAACAAGGAATTCCAGTTTTCTTGTTTTATTTCCCCCGGCCGTCAGACCAAGCATATCGTCTCGTTTAACGTAAATGGATGGGCCACCAAGAACTTCAGAAAAATGATCTAATCTCTCAACTGGTGTATATGTCGGTGTATATCGCTTTCTAGGAAATTGTGCTAAATTCATTTATTACTCCTCCTGTATCCTCTATGTATATTAAACAAAAGAAAATATCAATCTGATGTTCTCTTTTGTTTAATAAGCTTCGATTTCAATCATAGCATCTTTATGTAATCGAGCAACATGAATCTCACTTCTTGCATGGTTATCTGTAAAAAGAATTTCCATATACATCATTCATCAGGGGAAAGTGACCCCTTTCCAAACCGATGATTATATAACCTGCTCTAAGTTTGCATCCTCTTACTCTATGACACCTTATTTCCCAAAAGTGCTAGGCAGTTTCCCAGTTACAGCATATATATGAGGGCTACCTAGAATTTCCATAAGGTCCGATAGCTTTGTGAGCGTCTTTGGTTATAATTGTTTCATAGTTGATATAAACCAACGTTTTTATGAACTAAAAGCTCATTGAAATGTATAAACAATCAAAAGTCTGAAGCAGAGAATGACTTCAATCGTTTTTTAAGATAAAATAAATACACTTGTATATAATTGGATTTTAGAAAAGGAGCACCCTGGAAACACAAATAGAACATTATTCTTCTAAGCCCTTAAGGGAAGCTATATTTTTTGTTATTAAAAATGCGATCATTGAAGGGATATTTTGCCCGGAGACCGGTTAACGGAAGATGATATCGCCCAACAATTCAATTGTAGCCGCACCGGTTCGTGAAGCTTTGAGGAAATTGGAACAGGAAAATTTGCTTCAGGTGAAGCCTGGCATAGGGATGGTCATATCCAATGTGGATATTGATCTTTTGCAGCAAGAATTGGAAATCAGGAAAATGCTCGAAAACCATTCTATACAAAAAGCATGTGAAGGAATTACGGAAGAAGAATTAAAAAAACTGGAATGGGCAACGGATAAACTACAACAGGCAATTAATAAAAATAGCCGAATAGCGGCAAGCGTGCAAATCTTGAATTTCACCGCTTATTATATTCCTACTCGAGAAATACCTTTCTCCAAAGACTACAGATTCATCATGGCTTTCTTTTCGAATTTCCTTTTTATCGGCCCGTAATGAAGATGTTACAATGGTTGATAAATTTTGGTATGAGGAACGAAACAACAAGCACTTTCAGGTAATCTATGCCATTCGTGACAAAGGTGTAGAAAAAAGAATAAAGGTCAATACAATCCATATTGATTTTAAATTTTCCACTTTTATTCGAACCGTACAAGGCCATGGTTGAAGTCCCCTTCCCGACCATTGCCTTGTATGCCTTTTATGGTTTCACTTCTCGTAAGTTAATCAGCTGGTCAGGTGGGAAAATGGCTAGGTTTTCGAAATAATGACCGCTGGAGTTCATCATTCCTAATTATGTAACTCCCAAGTGATCAGTCAATTGCATCCGAAAACCTTTTGATGATCAATTGTTACTTGTTTACTCATCAAAACGTTCTAGCAGTTCAATGATCACTTTAAAGGTCGCTGTTGTATCCATATAGGCATACCGGCCTTTTCCGTTAAAAAAGTTACCTGTCTGTATGACCGGATAGCCCATTTCTTCCAGCAGCTTCATTTTAGCCTCCATGTCTTTAACGACAAAAGAGATATGGTGAACACCCTCACCATATGTTTCAAGATGATCTTTCCACGTACTGGGCGATTCGCCCGGCTCGATCAATTCAATTTGAATTAACGGAGTATCGATGAATATATATTTTGATTTGCCTTCAGTGGGTTTCCCTTTATAAATCACGTTTGTAATATCGGTTGAACCAGAATGGATGATGGGAGGTTTTTCAACACCCAATAACTTACAATATACATCTGAAGCCGCGTCGAGGTCTTTTACAACAAACGCAAGTTGTTCCACTATGTTAGTCCCTAATAGCGGCTGAACGCTGGCATCTTCCGGCCTTTCCCATGCCGTTGCTCTTGGCTCCGCACTTTCAAGCAGTTCAACTAACGTTTTGTGATCATCTAGTGTATCCACATATACATATCGGCCGTCACTTGTAGTGAATTCACCCGTTTGCAAGGCTTGGTATCCACTTTTCTCCATGATTGGCAGCCTCTTTTGGATAGAGTCTACATCAAAAGCTATATGGTGGATCCCTTCACCTACTTCATCCAGGAACTCACGCATCGTTCCAGGATTTTTATCGGGTTCTATTAGTTCAAATTGGACGGTCGGAGTATTCAGGAAAGCCAGTTTGGATTGTGATTCCGTTGGTACGCCTCTAAAAGTGACTTTCGAAACAGAACTGTCACCAGTTAAAAATGGTTCTGCTTTCTTAATGCCCAGCAGCGTTGTGAAAGCAAGATTAGCAGATTCAATATCTTTTACAACAAATGCGAGTTGATTAATATTCCTATTGCCCAATAGTGATTCAGCCATACTTATAAACCTACTTCCCATAGTTTATTTTGTTATGGACTCAACCCAGTCCGCGAACTGACAATCCTCCATCACTGGAGATGACTTCGCCGGTAATTGCACGCGCTGCGTCCGATGCTAACAGGACATATGCAGCTACATGATCTTCTGGCAGCTGTGCAAGCTGCAGAGGGTTTCTTTTCTTTATGCTATTTGCCTTCGTTTCATTATCCACGATTTTAACGAATGGACGTAGGGGAGGAATGACCGATAATGCTGTCAGAGTGCCACCAGGCGCTACAGCATTCACCCTGATGTTAGGGGCGAGTTCAAAGGCAAGCTGGCGCATCAGCCCTATTTGGGCATGCTTGCTTGCTGTGTACCACACCCCGCCGCCATCCGGATAAAAACTAGCACCGGATACGGTGAAAATAATATTGCCATTCGATTTTTGCAGTTCTTCAAGAGCGGCTTTAGCACCGAAGAAAGATCCTTTAACGTTAATATCGATCAGAAAATCATATGCATCGGAAAGTGCATCGGGAGTTACGTCGGCAAATTTAGCAAATCCATCAAAGACTCCTGCATTGGCAACGAAAACATCCAGCTTTCCAAATTGCTCGACAGTGGCCTGTACAGCCCTCTCATTGTCTTCATATTTGCTTACATCGCCTTGGTTAATGAGAATCTCTTCACCAAATTCCACTTTCATTTTCTTTAGCGTTTCTATCGAGCGGCCGATGATGCTGACTTTTGCCCCTTCTTGTATGAAGCGTCTAGTGACAGCCTCCCCGATACCTGAATTGCCACCGGTAATCAACACTACTTTATCCTTTAATGCCATTGTCATTGTAACCAGCCTCCTTGTTATCTATTTTAATCAAAGTCAATATTATACGAAGATAGCAAGATTTCTGGTATTTATCGTTGATTGATCAACAATGAATATCCGTTTGGAAAGTTTCCATTTACCTTCTTCGAAAATGAATTCATCATTTCTTTCCCCCGAAATCAAATCATGCTGAATATCCGTGCTGCGGCTCCGATAGATGAGCAGATAGCTCTTGACGACTGCCTTTTCACCTTCAACATAGTCTTTAACGCGTACATTAGAGACAAAACGCCGTGTTCTTGATGGCGGTATTTCGGCCCAAGCATAATCCGTTTTCAAACGATCCACGCGCAGTTTCAGCAGCTCAATATCATCATTAAAAGTAAACATGTCCGTTGAATAATCCGGTCGTTCCACCCCTTCTTTATTAACACGTACAGGCATTTGATACCGCAAGCTAGAGTGCATTAAATCGAACCAATCATCAAATTCAATATCATCCAGTAATTGAGCTTCATCATACAGCCACTGTTCAAATTCACATTTGAGCAACATTTTCTCCACATTCATTTCGGTTCCCCCTCCCGCTTATCATTTCGTCATTAATTCAAGCCAGTACTTGTAAAAATTCCGTTGGCTCGCTTCAGTGAATTTATCATCATAAGCAACACCAGGCCCTATAAAATCAACTGGTTCACGATGGAGCCCCATTGTATAATTGTAGGTTAAATTCTTTAGGAAAGGCATTGGGCCTTGGGCTGCTTCAGTAATATCCGTAAACACTTCCGTATCATCCTGTTCGAAAATGCCGGATGGGCTAAAGGTCAAGATAAATGAATCTCTTGATCTATCTTTCCAATCTTGGGAGGCGTTCTTTTCCACGAGCATCCAAGCGATCACTTCCATTTTATTGTGACCGATTGGCCGCCACATCCTTATTGAGGTGTTGGAGATGAATTGGTCTTTGATTTTTGTATGGGATATTAAAAATGATAAGTTGGGGAATACATTCCCAATCATATTCTTTAAGTTTGATAACACTCCATATTGTTCTTCAGACAGGTTAGTTTTAAATTCATCTTTCAATTCTTCCGGGAAAGCGAAGTCAGGATTAGGTGTCCCTAAGTTTAGGCCGTGCCCGTTATCCGTATGGATTTGAAAACCGCGCTTTGAATAGGTAGCATTTGGCACCATGCCCAGTTTTGCAATGGATCCGTGTGTGACCATCGTGTGATAGGAATCACCAACAAAGTTATCGGAACCAACTTTCCAGTTGGAATTAACAACGAATCTTTGCGGAACCCCGATTACTTCCATTTCTGCACGACCTACAAGTATATCCAAATACCATTTAATGTCTCCAAGAAACTCTTCAAGCGGCTCTGCATCTTCATTCCAAGTTCCAAATAATAGACCTTTATAGGATTCAAGCTTCACTTTGTGAAGGCCCATTTCCGAGCGGTCAAGGTTGCCCCCGTATATGTCCTTTTGTAACGGCACCCCTACGAGCTCACCAGTGTTTTTAAAATTAAACCCATGGTAGGGACACGTAAATAATGACTTGTTCCCTTTATCTGCACGGCATAGTTTCATTCCGCGATGGGTGCACATATTATAAAAAGCCCTGATTTCCCCTTCAGCATCACGAGTTATGATAAGCGAGTAGCCAGCAAGTTCACGGGTCATGAAGTCTCCTTTGTTCGGTACTTCAGAATCATGACCGATAAAAACCCATGTTTTCAGAAACACTTTTTCATGTTCTATATCATAAACCTTTGGATCTCCAAGGAGGTATGCAGGTATGACGCCTTCCTCTGGTTTAACCGTTTCGTTCAAATAGTTAACAACTTGCTGTTTCGACATTTCTTCTAAGGATTTTTCAGTTTTAAGCATACTTTTTCTCTCCCTTCCAAGCTTTACATCACATCATAATGCATTACCCGATTTGAACGCTCTTTTCCTTATTTTGCAGAGTCGCCAAAACACTTAATGCCGCTAGATAACTCGTTTTCGGATTATTTGGCATCGGATCATTTTCCACTTCCAGTTTCAGTTTCCCGAACGAACCTGACGCTTCGATCAGGTGAATGTTTTTTAACACATTTGGATCGGCAATGATTTTCACTTTCGTCCTTTCAGATCCAAGACCAGCCATTGACAGCACAATCGCAACATTAATGTTTCTCGGAAACTGTTTGATCGCTTCTGCAGCAGATCCCTCAAATAATACCGTTTCTTCTGTCGTGGAAGTACCTGCTGGCAATGCGTTGGGCGGTTTTCTTGTGGTGATGGAAACAGATTCAAGGCCATTCACCGCTTTTGCCGATTTAAGTACATCGAGACCTCCAATCGCACCAGACGGAAGGAGAATATTCACGTTATTCATTTTGCAAATTTGGTTCGATTGTTCTTCAAAGGCAGAATTCGCCATCACGCCTATGCTGCTTAGCAAGAGATCCTTCCCGCTTTTAATCACTTTCAATGCATACTCTTCAGCTGCTTCAATCGTTGCAGCCTCTATGACTAAATCTACATCGGATTTAAGAAGTTCGTCGACATCACCATATGTCTGTGTCCTGAATTCTTCTGCTAGTTGTGACGCAATTTCTTCACGGCGGGCATAAATGGCAACGATTCTCCCACCTGGAAGAAGCCCGTCGTTATTAATGGCCTGAAGCAGAAATTTTCCGATATTACCGCACCCGATTAAACCTAACTTCATGTAGTTTCATCCTTCCTCAATCAGCAAACCCGTATGAGTCCGCAAAGAATTCCAACCCGCAATGTCTTGTTTCCCGAGAAACACCGCTTTCTTTTAAGCCAGGGAAATCCAGGGCCAAGTCGCTGAAAACGGTATGATTATTATGGAAAACCGCACCAGCTTCAAGGCGATCTGCCATTTCGACAGCGATATCTTCATTCTCGGTCCAAACAGATGCACGCAGCGCAAACTCACTATCATTCGCTAATTTTACAGCTTCATCAATATCATGGAAAGGTAAAATTGGAATGATGGGCCCGAATTGTTCCACCTGAACCAATTCACTTTGCTGATCGACGCCAGTAATAATGGAAGGAAGCATATAATAACCTTTATCCCAAGTTTCCGGATTCAGCTGGATGCCGGTTGTGATTATTTTTCCTCCTGACTTAGAGGTACGTTCGATCAAGCCATTCACAAAGTCATATTGTGCTTTATTATTCAATGGACCCATGGTTACATCAGGCTGAATGCCATCACCGATTACCATCCGGCTAAACTCTTTGGTCAGCTTCTCCACAACTTCATCATATCGTGATTCTTGGACGTACACTCTTTTTACAGCGGAACAGACCTGACCCGCTGCCCGTAAAATCCCCATCCTCAAACGTTTGATAGCCGCTTCATCCATATTGGCATCTTCCAAAATGATGGCAGGATCATTGCCGCCAAGTTCCATATATACTTTTTGCAGATTTCCAGCTGATTTCTGCATGATAGCTTTCCCGGTTTCCGTACTTCCGACAAACGCCAATGTCCGTACGCGTGAATCGGAACATAGTGTGTCGCCGATTGCTTTTCCAGATCCTGAGACTATATTGATGACTCCTGGAGGAAAATGTTCAGCAACTACTTTTAAACAGGTCATGATCGTTAAAGGGCAATTCGTTGCAGGTTTTACGACAACGGCGTTGCCTGCCAAAACAGCAGGTATGACCCTTTTAAAGGTTAATATCATCGGAGAATTCCACGGTGTGATTATTGCCGTGACACCTCTTGCCCTTCTTCGGATTTGGACTTTTTGTTTTCCTGGGAGGACTTCAGGCTTCCACCAATCAAGTAACTCTGCTGCACAGCCCTTCATGACTTCAACACAGCGCAGTAAATCCTTTTTAGCTTCAACAAGTGTTTTGCCATTTTCACGTACAAACACTGTAACATTTTCCTCGATAACTTTTGAAAGTTCTTCAGCCGCAGTGTTCATCCGGTTAGCCCGTTCCCCGATATCAGAGCGAGACCACGTTTCAAAAGCATTTTCTGCAGCTTCAATCGCGTCATTCACGATTTCTTCAGAGCATTTTGCCACCTGGCCAACTACTTCCAATGTATTTGCCGGATTTACCACATCGACTTTTTCCGGTAATTCTATCCATTCTCCATTAACTAGATATTTTCCTGAAACAAATGGGTATGTCGAAATCATTCTCAATCCTCCTTATAGTTTTTTTGGCTTGAATGCTTCCGCAGCTCCTGGCGGTCCGCCAAATGGTTTGGCCATTGGCCCCACAGCTTCCATATCAACAACGATCATGGAAGGTTTACGTCTTTCCTTAGCCTTTTTCAGTTCGGATATGAATTCATCTCCAGAACCAATACGCACTGCATCGAAATGCATCGACTCAGCCAGTTTCACAAAATCAGGACTCAATAAATCCACAGCTACCTGCCGACCATATGCGGCTGTTTGAATATTGCGAAGAACCCCATAGCCTGAGTCATCGAACAATACGATGATAACTGGTAAGTTTTCTTCGGCTGCCGTAACCATTTCCCCGATGTTCACCATAAAACCACCATCTCCAGCCATAAGAACGACGGTTTTATCTTGACACCCCATTTGGGCACCGATTGCTGTTGGAAGACCTTGACCAATTCCACCACCTGATGCATGAATGGATGTTCTCGGTTCATAGATTTCAAATAAACGGCTGCCCCAAACGTTTGCCTGTACGGTTACATCACGGACTAGAATGGTATCGTCTGGTAATATCTCCCTCATCCCATCTACAAATTGCTCATACGGTCCAAGCGTTTCCCTGAGTTGAGCGCGCACTTCATTTCTAAGCGAAAGAACTTCTTGTAAATAAGAAGGCTCCGCATGAACTGAATGTTCTTCAATCTTTTGAATGATGGCACCCAGCATATCTTTTGCATTACCCACCAAACCTAACGTGGCTTTATAATTCCGGTTAATGGCCTGCCAATCCGCATCGATCGCTATATGTTCTTGTGGCACCGGCACTTTCCAGTTTGATGTTTCATTCCCCCTAAACCTTACACCTACGCTAATCAATAAATCTGCATTTCTTAAAAACTCTTTTGTTGTTTCATATGCCGCAAAATGCCCTATGCATTGTTCGTGGTTTTCTGGAATCGAACCTTTTCCTGACTGACTGGTTATAACCGCTGCACCAAGGATTTCCGCTAATTTTTGCAGCTCTTGCGAAGCATTGGCACTGATGACTCCACCACCGGCCCATATTACAGGACGGCGTGCGCCTACCATTTTTTGTACGGCTTGTTCAGGAATAAATGGCATTGAATTTGTTTCAGAGTTTGAAGTTCGCATCCCTTCGAGTGAAAGATCTTCTATGATCGCCGATTGATAGTCAATGGGAATTTCCAATGTAACCGGACCCGTTGGTGCAGTTAAAGCTTCTTGGATTGCCTTCCTTACCACTGCTGCGGTTTGGTCAGGGTTTCTAAGCCTTACTGCATTTTTACAAGCTCCGCTCATCATTGAAAGCTGGTCTTTACACTCATGTATGTATCCTTTGCCTGTACCAAGATAAGAAGAAGCCACTTCACCGGTAAGATGAAGAAGGGGGACACCAGCTGCCCAAGCTTCCACTAGTGAACCAGCAGCATTTCCTGCCCCTGTGCCAGTACTGGTAATCACTACACCCAATTTCCCGGTGGCGCGTGCATATCCATCAGCCATATTTACGGCACCGCTCTCACCACGTGAACAAATGAGTTTGATGCTCCCTTCTCTAAGAATTGCATCATAGATTGGCATATTGTGAATGCTGACAATCCCGAAAGCAGCCTCCACTCCTGCTCGAACAAGCTCCTTTACGATGGAATCGGCGGTCGTAAACTCTATTTCTTCTTGTATTTTCATCGCGTTATCCTACCTTTTTTAGTAATATATTTATAGGGCCTTTCCAATCGCTCCTGCCGTCTCAATCGTCGAACCTGCTACATAACTTGCTTTGTCTGAAGCAAGGAAAACAATGACACTGGCCACTTCTTCCGCTTCCCCTACGCGGCCAAGAGGAATATTCCGTTTTTTCGCTAGGTCTCCGTAATACTCTTCAGGGTCCATATCAGGCGCATTTTTCAATCTTCTTCGCTCCCATTGATCGGTCCGGATCAATCCAAGACTCACTGAATTCACCAATATATTGTCAAAGGCCAATTCCTGGGACAAAGTTTTGCTTAAATTAAGGAGGCCAGCCCTTGCTGCTGCAGTCGCTACCATATGACGTTCAGGTTCTTTAGCAAGCGTTGCATTAATATTAATAATCCGCCCTCCTCCCCTTTTCACTAAATGAGGATGTGAAGCACGAACGGCATATATGATGGCAAAGAACTTTAACTGAATCTGTTCTTCCCACTGCTCATCCGTTATGTCAAAAAAGTGACCCATCACGCTTTGACCGGCTGCATTCACCAATATATCGATTCCCCCAAACCTCTCAGCGGTACCATTAATGAAAGAATCCACATCCGATTTTGAAGTGACATCACATGTTGATGCAAAAATATCTGCCTTTTCACCAAATGAGAGCAATTGACTTTGTGCACTTTCCATACGCTTAGCGCTTCTGCCGCAAATAGCCACTTTCGCTCCTTCAGCTAAAAACATTTCAGCTGTTTTTAATCCCACGCCCGACGTGCCGCCCATAATGACAGCCACTTTTCCTTGCAGTCCTAAATCCACTTTCTTCACTCCTTTTCAAAGCCATTTTCCTCAAACGCTGTCCTTTAATCTACAAGAAGCTAACTACGCGCTAGAATCATGGGAGGAAACCGAAATCCTCCTCATTTTTCCGCCATGACAGAACCGTCTATATGAGAATCAACCCAGCCTGGATCAGGATCTCCTCCCATTGCTTTGCGGGCTTCAGGTTTCGGCGGCCCTGCAATCCCCCACTGATCCATTAAATGCGGAACCCGTTTCCATACACGTGCTCTCCACTCAGATTCATCTTCGATCGTTTCCAGATAGCATGTATACTCCATTACAAAACCGCCTGGGTCTTGAAAATAACAGAAAATATTGTCTCCTGGCCCATGACGTCCAGGTCCCCAAAGTTCTGACAAGCCCGCTTTTCGCACATTGCTTATTCCTCGCATCAATTCATCCACGGAATCGACTTCGTATGCGATATGATTGACTGACGCATGCTCATCTTGATTGAAAGCAATGGAGTGATGCTTTCTGTTGCACCGGAGGAATGACATTTGGTGCTCACTCCAATCAGTAACTTTAAAACCAAGTACATCCGTATAAAACTCAACGATCATATCTAAGTTCTTCGTGTTCATTACAACATGATTCAATTTCACCGGATCGACATTTTTCTTGCTCCAAATAGACGTTTGCACTTCCACCCAAGCCGAAAGCTCAATCACGCGGTTTTCCGGATCAATAAACCGCAGGCCATAACCGGCACCTGCTTCATCCAAATACCCAGGTGGTTCAATAATTCGAACGCCCTTCGATTGTAATATCCCTGCTGCACGATCCACCGCATTTTTATCGACCATGCCAAAAGCTATATGATGCAAACCACGTTTTTCTCCCCTGTGAAGGCTTAAAATATGATGTTCCGGTCCAGCCCCGCGGAAATAAACCGTATTCTCCTCTTCAGGAACATCCACTCTATCCAGTCCCCATACCTTTTCATAAAACTCTGCTTGTTCGTCGAAATTCGGAGTTATCATGCTTATATGTCGTAAATGAGTAATCCCAAGCATCTTTTATACCTCCCATAATTTAGATTGCCCTTAGATAATTTGCATTGGCCATATTTAACAATTAATCGAAAAGGGCGCCTCATTAATTCTCATAATGCAGGTGCCCTTTTCGGCTAAATGATCACTCTTTAATAATGGCTTCTCTTTCTTTAGCGCGTTGTTTACGAAGTTCTTCGAGGTCACTGCCTTCAGGATAAGTCGGTAAGTTAGGTTTCACTGCCCCTAGCATCACGAGCATGCGCGCCTCCACATCCCCGTCATTCCTAATTCCCCGATAAACTCCTGGTGGGCTGCTGATGCAATCTCTCGCACTTAATTTAATTTCATGCACTTCACTGTAGCTATCCTCTTGAATTAATGCCGTGACTTCACCCTCAAGAATGAAAAACACTTCTTCAACATCGTCATGAAGGTGCAAAGGACCGATACATCCCGGAGGAAGCACCATAGTACTTAAAGTGAAATGTACACCTGCAATTACATTCGTATCGTTATTGGCAGTCGCACCACGTCCGATATATCTCATCTGTGCACGTCTGTAGGCGGGATCGATTTCTTCTTGGAACTTCAAGACATCCCAATCAAGCGAACGGTCTTTCAATCGGGCAACATATTTTTTTTCAAAATCCTTCACTGAGAAAGCTTCTTTTGTCATTTTAAAATTCCTCCCTTATTGGTTGTTTCTAAAACACGTTATGTTTCATAAGCAAAACATTGTTTTGTCTATGAATTAAGTCTAAAATGAAACCGCTTCATTGTCAATTAGTTTTTAGAATATTTAAAACTATTTTTATAGTCCGAAAGCTCGCGACTCTGGGATAAACTTGTAACGAATCGCTTTTCTTAACAAAAAAAGTGTGGATTCCTAATGGAAATCCACACTTTCGAAAGAGGCTATTCATTTATTAATAGATTTTACATCATTCAGACATCTTCGTGTTGATAAGGCTTAACCCCGCTAAATCCCATATAAACGGATAACTGCCGAGAAACTTCCAACAGTTTCGGCAAGGCAATTTTATCGATGAAATCCTCCTGGTAAGCAGACTCTGTTGCCACGACATTCAAGGCAGCCAATACTTTCCCAGTCCTGTCAAAAATCGGGGCGGCAACGGAACGGATGCCAGGGTGGAATTCCCCGCTTGTCATCGAATAACCATTTTGCCGAATCGATTCCAACTGTTTTTGAAATTCACCAGGCGCGGTGAGTGTTTTGTCTGTATAAGGAGTTAGGTTTGAGATTTTGAACATTTGCATTAGCATTTCTTTCGGTTGATATGCCAAAAGTAATTTTCCATTGGCCAAAGCATGTGCCGGCAGCCGCAAACCTATGTTCACATTGACAGCTGATACACCTCTTACAGGGGCACTTCCAACATAAACCACTTCCTGTCCATCCAAAATGGACAGATGGCAGGAGGCTCCGATTTCATCACGCAAGTTCTCCATATAAGGTTGTACAATTTCCTGGAATTTCAAGCTATTCAAATAGCTGAATCCCAGTTCAAGAACTTTAGGAGTTAAACTATAACGTTTGGTATGTTCATCCTGAGACAAATAACCAATATTTTGTAATGTGAATAATAAACGATATGGTACTGTTCTGCTTACTCCGAGTTGTTTTGCTATTTCTGAAAGAGACAAACTCGGCTGTACTTCATTAAAGAGCTTAATGATTTCCAACCCTCTAACCAATGAATTAGCACTATATTTCTCTTTCTCTTTTTCTTCGCTTGCCATTCGAGTATTCCCCCCGTTGTGAATAAATCTCATTTTCTCGTGACTATAACCCATTCAGTAAAGCTTTCTTCATCAATAGAAAGAAGAACTTGAAGTATATGTACATTTTTTCTGTTAGTTCATTTGGTAAATGTTTTTGATGCATACTTCAATGGTTGCCTGTTTTCTTAAGCTTCCTTATCACACCTGTATCCTGCTGATAACTTAAATGGCCGGTATCCTGACGTAGGCACTTGCGCTTCCTTAACTGGACAGGAACATTTTTCGCGAGTAGCGCACTGCGCTCTGCTTTGCAAGTTCACCCGATCACATTTCGAGATTGTAATCAATTCAGAAGTTTCCGTTTACTTTCTTTCCTGTTAAAAACAGCTGCCCAACGAGTCACATTAGATAAAATCAACGCTTTCACCAATTCCGGAAAACGGCTAGTAAAAGCCGAGCTGGTGTCATCCCTATTCTGATAAAGAATCGGTAAGTACTGCAAATTGGCTACCATTTCTACCTTACAATCCTTTACTCTTCATGTATAAATAAAATAGTGTTCATGTGTCAATTAAAGCATATTTACATATATAAAACTATTTGGAAGGCCTAGCTTAATTGACGTTTCGATAGAAAAGCTCGTTGTTATATAACCCAAATATAACCAATCATTCAAGTGAAAACAAATAAATAATTTTAATACATCGATTCTCTGCCAAATCACGAAATTTTTCGTATTAAGCATTTCATATACAAAACAATATAAATGAATTATAGATTTTCCTGATTTTAAATTCAATATCAACAAGTCAGAATTTTTAATATTTTGTTAATAATTTGTTTTTTGGACACAAAGAATTAGATTTACTTCCATTTTAAGTCCTTTCTTGATAGAGTTCCATCTACTCAATTAGGATGAAACAAAGTTCGGTTTCGGACTGAAAGCGCTTATATTCTAAAAATATAAAATTGTCAAAATATTAAATTGACAATCAAATTATTTTAATTTATCGTTAAGAAAGTAAAACTTTGTTTTCCTTACAAAACACTAATGTTCCTTTTTTATCTATCAAAATTATAAAGAAAGGCGGGAAAAATCAAAACTGGTACCTTTCTACAGGGATAACCGTAAAACACTTATTCTCAAATGTAAGTGTTTTAAGGAATGCTAAAAAGCGATAAGGAGATGGTATTATGTTAAATGGGCAAAAAAGATGGTTGTATATTGCCGTTCCAATTTTTTTCTTTTGGTTTTTCGGACAAATTGATAAAGTTGGCATTTCCATCATTCAAACAGATCCGGAATTCTTGCATGCACTCGGTATGACAGGCGATGACAAAAATGCGAAGATCGGTCTTCTATCTTTTGTATTCACCATTGCTTATGGAGTTTCAAATCTTTTTTGGGGCTTCATCATTGATAAATTAGGTGCCCGAAAAACAGCCATCGCCGGTTTATTCGTTTGGACACTCACGATGATCACTTCAGGCCTGGCAAATTCATATGAAATATTTTTAATTAGCAGGATAATTCTTGGTTTTGGTGAAGGGATGATGATTCCGGTTTCCGGAAAGCTTATTTCTAACTGGTTTAATAAACGCGAATTGGGTAGGGCCCAGGCATCTTGGCTTACCGGAAACTATTTAGGACCGGCAATGGGAGCCGTAGTTTTGGTGCTCGTGATATCATTACTCCACTGGCAAGCAGCTTTCTTTATGCTTGCAGCTTTCAACTTATTTATAAATATCCCGATGTTCATCTTTATGACGAGGAATACACCAGAAGAGCACCCCCGTATAAGTAAGGAGGAATTGGCTTTCATTCGCCAAACGGATGATGAAATGAAAGAAACCGCCCCCTCCCAGAACAAGAAGAGCTTCGCCCAAGATTATCGTTTCTGGATCGTTTGGTTCGGCATGCTCGTATGCTCCTTCTTATTTTTCGGAATCAGCATTTGGCTTCCTACATATCTCATTGAAGCAAAAGGATTCGAAAAGGAAGGAATGTCGAGCATTACTTCTCTTTCCTGGCTATTCGCTCTAGGATTTGTCTTGGCATGCGGTTTTCTGGCTGACAAAACCAGACGTCCAAGTTTGATGGCCACGATTTTATTTTCATTGACAGCTGTCTTTTTGACTGTAGCTGTCTTCATCCCCAATCCTATTTTGGCCGGACTATGTATGGGACTGGCAATGGGATGTCAAGGCGGTGTGTTCCATCTAAGCAATATGCTCATGGTAAAATACTCAACACCTGAAACGGCAGGACGAGCCGCTGGTCTAATTGGATTCACGAATATCATGGGCGGCTTTTCGAGCTATATCATGGGATGGCTTCGTGACTTGTCTGGCGGGGACTTCAGTTCATCGATCGCCATGCTGATCTTTACAGCCATCTTAGGTTTGGCAGCTTATTTATTCTCCATTAAGAGAGAATCCGCAGAACTGCGCTTATCACCTATACCTGTACAAAAGATACAAGCATGAATTCCTTGTAAGATCAGTTTCATCACCTCAATTAACCATCCAACCCTTGAATTATCAAGGGTTTTTGTGCCGCTTTAAAAGTAAGTTGGTACAATATCGCTTTTTTTGCAATTCCCGATAAAATTTTCCACTGCTTACTCCGAATCACTCCTTTATTTGTATAAATATGTCGATAGTTAAAATATTCAAAAAATGATATTTTTTTGAATGCCCATGTTATATTGTTAATGGAAAAAAATACTTGTCAAGTAAGGTGAGTGTGTGAATATAGAAGTTTTAATTCTCCATTATATTCAGGAAAAACGTCAAAAGCCTAACCATGCCAATGATTTGTTGGATTATATTCAGAATGAATATGTAAACGGGAAGCTGTCAATCTTGCAATATAGAAGTCTCTGTCAGGACTTATATCTTCGAGGAGCCAAACAAACGTCGCCTGGATGAAACTACACCCTTATCACTAGACTAACCACTTCCGATTGTGGATGAATTTTGTTTCTGTTTTTTCAGCAACGACCTATTTTTAAAAGTAAAGCCGGCCATTTTCTCCCTCCCCAGTATGTTCATAACTAAATAAAAGCCTCCGTGATCTGTCACCCCAAGACAGTTCACGGAGGTAAATGTTACTTAATCAGGCATTGCAGAAATTTTCTTTAATTAAATGAATATATCGAAAATTAAAACCAAACCGAATGCCACGAAGGAAAGTAATGTTTCCATCACTGTCCATGTTTTGAAAGTTTCTTTAACGGTTAATCCCAAGTATTCTTTTACTAACCAGAAACCGGCGTCATTAACATGGGAGAACATAAGTGAGCCTGCTCCCGTGGCAATAACTAGCAATTCTAGATTAACACCCGTCATATTGGCAACGACCGGTGAAACGATCCCTGCTGCCGTTGTCAAAGCGACGGTTGCAGAACCTGTGGCAATCCGAATCAATCCGGCCACAAGGAATGCAAGAACGATCGGGGACAAAGAAATTTCCTCAGACATGGAAGCGATTGCAGTCCCTACTCCACTATCAATTAAAATTTGCTTGAACCCTCCGCCAGCACCGATAATAAGAATTATGGAAGCTAATGGCAATAAGCATTCTTCCGTCAACTTTTTAATTAGTGATTTGTCCATTCCCTGTCTGTAGCCCAAGAAATAGTAGGCTGCAAAACAGGAGATTAATAGGGCGATCACTGGACTTCCAATAAACAATAAGAATTTTTCAATTGAACCCGGTATCGGCAGATAAGGCGCCACTACAGTTAAAACCATCAACAATACTGGCAAAAGGATGATGAAGAACGAAACTCCAGTGCCTGGTAATCCACTTGACTTTGTTTCCACCCGGATCAATTCCGGTTCTCCGATAGGAATAACCCGTTTGTGAATCCATTTTGCGAACAGAGGTCCCGCAATTACAGCAGTCGGGAATGCGATGATCAATGAGTACAGAAGTACCTGCCCCATGTTAGCATTATAGATTCCAATAGCTGTCATGGCTCCTGGATGTGGAGGCACCAGCCCATGTACGATCGATAAACCAGCAAGTACTGGAATACCAATTAACAAGATGTTCACTTTGGTTGATTTCCGAATGGAAATGACCAAAGGAAGCAATATTACTAATCCAACCTCGAAAAATACCGGAATGCCGATGATGAAACCAGATAAAAGCATGGCCCATGGCAGGTTTTTCACGCCGAATTTATTAATGAAAAAGTCAGCAACCTGCATACCGGCTCCAGAGTCGGACATCATCTTTCCCAAGATGGTCCCTAAGGCCAATATTCCAATAAGGTGACCAAGGACCGCTCCGACACCCGTTTCATAAGCTCCAACAATCTTGTCCATAGGCAGTCCGGAAAAAATCGCTAAAAATAAACTGGCTACAGTCAAGCTGATGAACGCATGCCATTTCCACCATGATACACCCAAAATAACTATTACAATTGCTATCAGCGTGATTCCTAATAAATATAGATCCATATGTTCTCCCCATTCCCAAGAAATCGCTTACATTCAAACCAATACAATAAATGGGATTATTGTACCGGCTCGTTATATGTCACAATGTAGTTCTGTTTAGCCGTGTTGTAATATCCTTCACTGTATTCCGTAACATTTCCGTCCCCATCACTGGAAATCCGAATCCTCATTAGTACTGGACTATTGTTCTCGATTTTCAGTGTTTCGCAAATGTGATCCGGAGCGATAGCAACGGCAAACTCATCTCTGAATGTTTCAAGTTTGACGTTTTGATCTTCCAAAAAGCGGTACAAAGAATTGATTTGGACCTCTTTTATCTCTTCTTGGTTTAAATCAAGTGAAATATAATGTGTAAAGTAAATATAAGGTTCATTGTCCAATAAATATATCCGTTCGATACTTATGCAATGGTCACCAAATAAAGAATGCAGCTTGGAGTCTGAAGAAAGGTCAACATGACTTATGTTTAACACCTTTTTTAAAATGGAGTGCCCTTCCTCCACCAACAGCTCTGTAAAACGTTTTCCTTTGGAAAGTTTGACAATCGAACCATTAGCTATGACTCTGGTGCCTTTGCCGCTTTTCTTTTCAACATACCCCTCTTGCACGAGTTCTTTGATTGCATTACGGACAGTGACCTTACTTACGTTAAATTCTTCTTCCAAAAGAGGCTCAGAGGGAATGTTTGTGTCGATGGCATAAACCCCATGTAAAATACGATCCTTTAATATTTCTTTTATCTGTAAATACATCGGTCCATTTTTTCTGTTCACATTCATTCCTAATCTCCTGCCTTTATCTCTTAATATCTTCCATTTTACCTTCCATTGCGGAGAGTATCTCCTTTTCGGTTGCCAAAGGGGTATCTCCCACGACAGTACATGCCAGCATTCCTGATACAGCTGCAAACCGAACTGTCTTTTCAGGGGAATATCCTAGCAATTCGCCATGTAAGATTCCGCTGGTGTAAGCATCGCCTGAACCTATTCTATCATATACGGAAAATGATAGGATATCGGAAAAGTAAAATGTTTCTTCTTTGTATATATACCCCCTCAACGTATGGCTATTATCACTGTTGATCGAACGATGTGTCCCCGCTATCGATTGAATTTTGAATCTTTTGGCCACTTCAGGGATCAACTCAACAAGCTGTTCTTCCCTTGTGGAGCCTTCTGACTTCATTCCTAAAATATACAGGGCGTCTTTTTCATTCATCATGACGATATCAGCCAAAGAAAGCATTTCTTCATAATGAGGCTTTGCGTCAGCGTAACCTCCCTCCCATAAGGAAGGTCGGTAATTGCAGTCGAAACAGACTGTACCGCCCTTTTCTTTGACCTTTCTAGCCAGCACTTTCATGCTTTCCCGTACATTTTCCGCCATTGCAAGCGTGATTCCGCAAAAATGGATGATATCCGTACTTTCCGAAACCTTATCCATATCATAATCGGATAAGGTGGCTGTATTAAAACTGCTTTCCAGTCGATTGGAATATGTGACACGGCTCGCCCTCTGGCCAAATCCATTTTCCAAAAAGTACATCCCCATGTATTTGCCGCCTCTAGAGATATAGTTCCTGCCAATTCCTAAGCGCTGCAAAGCTGAAATCGCTGAATCCCCAAGGGGGTTATCCGGTAACATTGTCACAAGATACCCATCATGTCCTAGTTTTGTCATCGCAGAAGCCACATTTACTCCCGTGCCTGAAAAGGAGTATTGCAGAGTGTTAGCCTGTGATAGCAGTTCATGCCCTGGTACCTGTAAACGCATCATTACTTCCCCGAATGCCACAATCCTTTTAGGCATATTTTTCAACCAATTTTTTTGTTATGGCCAATAGGTTCCGTACATCCTCTCCATTCGTTTTACCAGTTTCTTCATCGATGATGGAAGAATATACATGGGGAATGACTTTAGGCACTTTTGCTTCTAATGCGATTTCTAATATGGTTTCGAAATTATTTAAATCGATTCCACCTGTTGGTTCCAAAGCAAATCCCTCCTCACCACAAGCTTTTGCCACAGCACGATATTCATCTTCATGCTTAAGTCCTTTCATCGGAAAGTATTTCAAAGCATTTCCTCCCATATCGCGAACGAGCGCAATGGCAGCTTTGATAGGCACAATGGCAGTTTCACTTGCTCCTGCACTTACTGGACCAGTGGAGATATTCACATAACCGACTTTTCCAGTTGGAGAAACAAGTGAATTTATCCAGCTATCCTTATCACCTAAATTGGCCCTTGTAGCACCAACAGCCGGAAAAACTTGGTTAATATGACTGCCTGGATAGTATTTTGCTATTTCTGCGACAACTGCTGCCTGTCTATTATCGCCCGCGCCCAATCCTATTGAAACGGCCTCATCAATGGCTTCCCCGTATTCTTTCATTGCTGTAACACCAGCTTCCGCAGTTGGATAGTCCTTTGAGAGTACACCAACCAATACATGTCCTTCAGCCGCTTCAAAGACTTCCACAGCATTTTCCACACTATTTGCAAGTACATTTAAGGCTACACGATCATTCAATAACCGTTTGTTTATGTTTGTCATCTTTATTTTCCTCCTAATATGGTTCTTAATTGTGCTTCAATGACATTTATATCATCACCTTGCAATGGACGCGGATCTATATCGAAAAAGCCTTGCCGTATCCCATAATCTCGTGTATAAATGGCGATATCCCCATTTCTGAGCTGCTCGTTCACTTCTTTCGCCGTCGTTTCCGTTATCAAGGGATCAATGGAAATACGGGCTCTATATATGGCACGGCCGGCTTCATCCTGAACTATCGTTACTTTTACGCCATCAATGGAGTCAAGTGATGTGAGAACTTGTAAACTGGCTTTTTCTTTTTCGCTATTATCAATCTTGACAAAATACTCATCCAATGCCTGAAGCAGCCCAAAGGTCGTTTCCTTTCCAACCTTCATGCTCCTTCCGATACAGTGCAATTGAACCTTTACCCATTCGATATATTTTTTTCTGCCAGCAACGATACCGGATGTGGGTCCTTCAATGGCTTTCGATCCACTATAAATCGCCAGGTCGGAGAATTGTACGTATTTTTCCAAATCCTCCTCTGCTGCTGCATCGACAATCAGAGGAATATTATTCGTTTTGGCCACTTCCCATGCTTCTTCGACCGATATCATATTTTTCTGTACAGCATGATGCGATTTCACATATAAAATAGCTGAAGTATTTTCATTTATGGCATCCGCAATATGTTCTGCTTTCCCTTCATTTGCATACCCAACTTCAACCAATTTTCCGCCGCCAAGGAAAATCATGGTTTCAACCGGTGCACCATACTGAACGTTATGGCCTTTCAGCATGATGATTTCATTCTTTTGAATAAGATCTTGATGAAGCCTTTCGCTTTTCCTTCTGTTTCCTTCAGTAACGATCGCCGCTACTGAAAGCGCAATTCCGCTTGATGCTGAATTTACGACCACCGCAGCTTCAGAATGAAGCAAATTCGCTATATGCCGGCCTGACTTATCGACTAAATCAGAAATTTCCACATAATTTTGCCCACCCTTTTTCATTGCGTCCATCACTGTGTCAGTTGGGGCAGAGACCCCCAATATGCTCATTCTTCCGCTTGCGTTGATGACTCTTTTCAAACCGTACTTAGCATTCAATGAATTCTCCATTTATAACCACTCCTTTTACAACAACTCTTTTTTCTGCCATCCTTTTTTCTCCTTCGGAATCCAATAAAAGGGTTGGCTCATTCTCGATCGAGAATAAGGTCAAGTTCGCAATATCCCCAGCCGAAATCCTGCCAAGCTCTGGTTTATTCAACCAAGCTGCTGCATTGACCGTTACGGCATCTATTACTTCTTTTAATGGATAACCGAGGTACAAAAATTTTGTAAGCACATTTGCCATATTAAAAACTGGCCCATTCTCTCTGTTTTTCCGATATATATCCGTACTGATCGTATTGAAGCCGATTCCCCGCTTTTTCGCCATTTCTGCAGTTTTAAAAGAAAAGCTTGCCGTTCCATGACCTACATCCAAATGAACACCACGTTCAATCGCCTTACTCAACTCAGGCAGCGGCTCTTCTCTTTCATCAAATAAATTATTCGCTTTACCATTTAAAAAATGAGTAATAATGTCCTTTTCCTTAAGTAATTCAAGGACTTCCTTAATATCAGGCGGCCCTGAACCGATATGAACCATTAATGGTAAACCAGTTTCAGCCGAGAACTTCCTAGCTATTTTTAATGGCTCGACACCATTTGGACCAACCACACTTTTACTTATTCTAGCTTTAAGTCCAACGACAAAATCCCCGCACTTGGAAATTGCCTTCATTAATTCTCCTTCGTCCAGCCATAAAATATCCGATAACTCATCAATCCTTTTCAATCCAATCCGCGAAATATTCAGAAAGGCGAAAACATTCGTTTTGGAATTTTCACAACTTTTAACCAGATCAGTTATCCTATCTGCACCCGTGCTTCCCGCATCAATGACCGTTGTCACGCCAGTTTTATATCCAATCTCATCAACCTCATCACCATAAGGATCGAATTCCGGGAAAGCATGTACATGCATATCAATCCATCCGCTCGAAACAAAAACTTTTTGATCATAATCTATTACCTTATCTCCAGTTGCAGTTCCTGCTAGTGCGATTTCTTTAATCATCCCATTTTCCAGAATGATATCCGCTGCTTTTCCCTCTAACATCTTTACATTCTTCAGAACTAACGTATCTGTCATTTCCCTCATCCTTTTCGGTACATCCTATCGATTGCAAGTACTTTGTATACGATTACACTGAATTGTGTAAGAATTCATTACATTTCTCTTTACAAAAATAGATTATCATATTTTGTCGAACTAATCAATATAACGTTATAATGTTTAAATTAAATTTACAGAATTTTTATAAGATCAACGCTTATTTTTCTATGTGTTTCTTAGTTTCTTCATATAATATGATCTCATTAGTTTTTTTCATTTTTTCGTGCTATTCATAAAAAAAGCGGGAGGAAAAACAGATTGTTTTTCCTCCCGCCTTTTTTTTACGATTGTTACAAATAACCAATACTGTAAGTACCTACTCTAATTATCCGGAAATATTTTAAAGAAAAACTAACTCTAATTCAGACTGTAGACAAACTCGATGAGATTTTAAGGGATTAAACAATTTGAACGTTGCCTCCAGCACTTGCTGGCAGTGTAACGCAAGTGTTTTTTGATTATTCTGATAATTAACCTCCTAAAAACAGTGAAATTCACTGCTTTAATCATTACTTTTTTCAAAAAAGGCAACATGAAAATTTATATAGTACTTCTTCTTTCTATATATAATGGAAACTGTACACGTCAGGAAGACTATCTTTTATTCTCTATGCATGACGACAGATGTTCGTTAAGTTTCCCAACAATTTGTTTGAGCTGTTCCGTTTCCTTTTCATTTAGGACGCTATAAAAGTCACGAAAGATTTTGGTAAAACACTTATTGATGGAATGATAGGTATTCCTTCCACTTTCGGTGGTTTGGATAAAAACGACCCGCCGATCATCCTCACTGTGTACCCTCTCAATCAACTTCTTCCGTTCCAGCCGATCAATTAGTGCAGTTCCTGCTGCTGGTTTAATTTTCAAATAATTGGAAACATCTTTAACAGCTATGGATTCATTCAAGACTATTAATTGCAATGCGCGATACTGTACTGAAGTTAAATCATATACAACCAATATCGGTTCCGCCAATTCCTGTGATAGGCTGCTAAGTTCCCTGATCTCTAGATGTAAATTATACAATTCACTTGAATGCATGTTTGACAATCCTTTCTTATTGACACTATCTATCTAAAACTATAACATAATTAACGTAACAAAAAATTAACCATGCGAATTAAATTGGTTATTGATTTTTAAAGAGAGAGAGAGGCTGTCCATGTCAGCAGAACAACGCAAAAAGATCATTATCCTCATGATCAATATGTTTATAGCAATAGGAAGTTTCGGTATCATCATTCCCATTTTACCAGCATACCTGGCATCCATTAATCAAGGCGGAACCGCCGCTGGTCTAATGATTGCCATTTTCGCAGGTGCACAACTTATCTTTTCGCCAATTGCCGGAAAATGGACTGACCAATTTGGGCGCAGAAAAATGATTATTTATGGATTGGTCGGTTTGACATTATCCATGTTTATTTTTTATGCAGTCAATTCCATTTGGTTATTATATGCTTCACGGATCATTGGCGGAATCGGGGCAGCTTTGCTTATACCCGCAATTTTTGCTTATGTAGCCGATATCACCACATTCGATCAACGCGCTAAAGGCAATAGTTTAGTATCTGCCGCCATGTCCCTGGGAATTGTAGTCGGTCCAGGAATTGGAGGTTTTTTAGCTGACTTTGGCTTGAAGTTTCCCTTTTTGATTTCTGCGCTGGTATCCCTATCAGCAGTGGTATTTTCGATTTTTGTTTTAAAAGAAAGCGAAACGGCACAGGTTACTCAATCCATGGATGCAAAAACTGAAACGATGGTTCGGAAGATTGCTTTATCCGTGAAAAAGCCCTATTTCATTCCACTCATCATTACTCTTGTAATGAGCTTTGGCTTAATGGCGTATGAATCTGTAATTGGTCTTTATCTTGATAATCAATTCAATTCAAGTCCAAAGGACATCGCCGTCATGGTTACAGCCACCGGTATCGTCAGTGTAATTGTTCAATTATTTGTCGTCGACCGGATCGTACAGCGTTTCGGAGAAGTGAATGTGCTGAATATCTTTATCAGTGTTGCAGCCATCGGTTTCCTCCTATCACTTTTTGCTTCAAGTTACCTGATTTTCTTTTTAATATCACTTATCATCTTCCTTTCCACTTCCATCTTACGTCCAGTTCTTAACACACTGATTTCCAAGATGGCAGGAAATGAGCAAGGCTTTGCAATGGGTATGAATAATGCGTATATGAGCATCGGAAATGTGCTCGGACCTACACTTGCCGGAATGATGTATGATGTCCACATTACCTATCCGTTCATGTTGGGCCTGATCCTCTTATTCATTACTTTAATGATTACTATGGCTTGGCAAAAGCGATCTCTTCATGCAAAGGCATTATCTTAGAGCTTAAAAGGCATTTCAAATTGGATACATTAACGAAACCCCCGAATAGCGGCCGCTACCCGGGGGTTTCGTTATGATTTTTATATCCATACTTCTTGTAATCGAAACCCTCCAAAACAGTTTAATAACGAGTAACGCTTCCAACTCTCGGATATTCACTCCCATTTCATGTGGAAACTGCTCATAATATTGCATAACATTCGAGTTCACGAGTATTTGCTCCATTTTTTCATTAAGCTGAAGCTTTTTATTTTTGACAAATAAAAAGCGGCCTTATTTTTGAAAATAAGGCCGCTTATCATTCAGTTTTCTCATTTCATATTGTTATAAAGGGAATTTCATTTAATATAAATGGCTTTCTTTCCTTTACTGCTTTCAAAAGCCGCATCAATGATTTTAATGACTGATAACCCCTCTTGGGCAGTGACTGGAGCTTTTTTTCCGCTCAATATACTATCGGCAATTGCCTGGTAATACGTTAAATAAGAACCATTCAGTGTTTCAATGGTTTCATGTATCTCATTTTCTCCTTCAACCGTAACCAGCTTACCATAGAATTCGGGATCATCTGCACCCCAAGTGTCATCCACCGGTTTTTTCCCCTTAGCCAGTGCCTCCTCTTGGCAGTCAAGACCGTACTTGATAAATGACCCTTTACTTCCATGCACCTGATAGCGCGGTCCATTAAACGGAACGATAGAGCCTGAATGCAAGATAACCCTCAGCTTTTCATATCCTAATATCACATGGAAATAATCATCCGTTTCTGCATTTTCTTTTTGGGAAATTACATCTGCCCAAACGAATTGCGGCAATCCAAACAAATGCAGTGCTTGATCGATGAGATGTGATCCTAAATCATAAAGCATGCCTGATCCCGGGCCCGGTTTTTCCCTCCATCTATCCCTGACCACAGGCCGGTATCGATCATAATGGACTTGGTATGTATTGATTTCCCCAAGCACTCCATCATCCATAAGTTTTTTGACGGTCAAAAAGTCATTATCCCATCTCCGGTTATGATAGACGCTTAATAACAGATTCTTTTCTTCTGCAATCTTGATGAGCTCCTCCGCCTCCCAAGCTTCCACTACCATCGGCTTTTCGAGGATGACATGCTTCCCGGCCAACAAGCTTTGCTTGGCCATTTCATAATGCAAGCCACTCGGTGTCGTAATAACAGCCAAATCAATGGACGGGTCTTCAAGGACTTCCCCCAAGCTGCTTACCACTTCTACATCTTTCAAATCTTTTTGGACCTTTTCCTTATTGGAGCTGACAACTTTCGCTATTTGAAACTGCCCTAAAACACTAAGTAATGGCGCATGAAAAGTAGCTCCTGACAATCCGTACCCAACTATGCCCACTTTAATTTTTCCCATTTCGTTCCCACTCGCTTTCTTGTTCCTCTTAAACATACATTTTATTATATTTCATTATCCGGGTACGTATCTCTCAAAAACTTGACAGACTGATTAATCAACTCTTTCAATACATTAATATCGATATCTGCCACTTTATTGATGTACACACACGCTTTTCCGGAAGTGTGTTTTCCAAATGCCTGTAATAATTCTTCCCTTTTTTTGTCCCCTGGAGCAAAATATAAACTGATTTTTGCTTTTCGAGGCGAGAAACCTACCAGAGGGGCATCGCCTTCGTGACCTGATTCATATTTATAATGATAAGTACCGAACCCAATTATGCTCGGTCCCCACATCCTAGCCTCATAACCTGTCGTTTCGGTAAAAATATCCAACAATTCATATGCATCTTCACGCTTTTTTGGATTATCGACATTTTCAATGAACTCAATGACACTACTGTCAGTTTCTTTGGTTTTTTGCTTATACATGACCGGAACCTCCCCTGTACTAAAAATGCAAAAGAAAATCCTTGCTCAAAACTTAGTACATTATATGAATAGTGCTATTAGATTGACGTATATGTATACAGCCTTCATCACCGATGAAACCCTGACCACCAACGATTATCAGACAAGCTTCTTTACACTAATTCTCTATACTCCATGGCAAATCCTTCATTCAATACCTTTATATATTATAGAACATTGATTCGTTTTATTCTATTTTAAGAGCATAGTTTATAAAGATAAGACTTTTTCGCGTTTTATAACGGTACTTTATCATAAAAATCTACGATCAGAAAATATAATTCAGATCGTAGATTTTTTAATTAAAAGGCAAAATGCAGTTTAACCATTTCTATTGCCGCCTGATCTTTTCGATTTCATCAGCTATGAATTGTACCTGTGTCCCTACGATGACTTGAATGCTTTGGGGACCCACAATATTGATTCCGGCAACCCCTGTTGATTTGATTTTATTCTGATCGACAGCTCCCATATTCTCCACCTCTACCCTTAATCGGGTAACGCAGTTATCTACAGATGTTACGTTAGCGTCTCCGCCTAATCCCTCATAAATGGCGGAGGCCATTACAAAGAATTTACTCTCATTATTCCCGCCTTGACGGTTGTCTGCTTCCGCAATCGCTCCTCCTCCATCAAGCTCATCTTCTGTATCATCTTCTCTGCCGGGAGTCATTAAATTGAACCTTGTTATCAAGAATCGGAATAAGAAATAGTAGATGACAGCAAAAACCAGCCCTTGAAGAAGAAGCATATAAGGTTCATTTGCCATTGGCAATCTTGAACTTAATACAAAGTCAATGAATCCTGCACTAAAACCGAACCCAGCTGTCCATTGGAAAGTCGCAGCAATAGCCAACGATATTCCTGTTAGTAAGGCATGCACAACAAATAGGGCTGGTGCAACAAACATGAAAGCAAATTCCAACGGTTCTGTGACGCCTGTGAAAAATGAAGCGAATCCGGCTGCGAGCATTAATGAGGCCACTTGTTTTTTCTTCCGTGATTTTGCCGAATGGTACATGGCAAGAGCCGCTGCCGGTAAACCGAACATCATGACGGGAAAGAATCCGGCTTGATACATGCCTGTCGTTCCTTTTATTCCTGTTCCAGCCCAGAATTTACCGATATCGTTAAGTCCTATTACATCGAACCAGAATACGGAGTTTAACGCATGATGTAAACCTGTCGGTATCAAAAGCCGATTGAAGAATCCATAGAGTCCTGCTCCAGCAGCACCTAATTCACTTATTCCTTCCCCAAATATAACTAACCAGGAGTAGATGAGTGGCCATACGAAGAATAATATAAGAGAAACCAGTAACATGGCCACCGCAGTAAGGATCGGGACTAGGCGTTTACCGCTAAAGAAAGCGAATGCATCCGGCAGTTCTACCTTACTGAACCGATTATACATAGCTGCCGCTATAAGACCCGAGAGAATTCCGACAAATGCATTTTCTATTTTCACAAATGCTGGATTTACATCTTTTGCTTCAATTCCTTGCAGCATCGCCACCGAGTCCGTGGAAAGCAAAGTCGTTACGACTAGATAGGCTACCAGCCCGCTTAAAGCGGCGGCTCCATCTTTTCCTTTCGACATCCCCAACGCCACTCCAACGGCAAACAAGATGGCCATATTGTCAATGATCGAAGAACCTGCTTTTATTAAGAAAGCCGCTAACGGACTTCCCGCTCCCCATCCTGCTGGGTCTATCCAGTAACCGATCCCCATTAAAATGGCGGCTGCCGGCAAGACGGCTACTGGCAGCATCAAGGAACGCCCTATTTTTTGAAGATATTTTTTCATTCCGCTTTCCTCCTGACAATTACTGATTTAGGGCAAACCCCATATTCTATTAGACAACGGTTCCTTCCATTTTAGAACTTCATTTCATTTATAAATTTGGCTATATTCAGGAATAAAGTCTTAGCGATTTACTCCTCCTTCGAAAAATCATAAAAAAAAGAAAAGTCCAACCGGACTTTTCTTTTCAGACTGTAGACAAACTCGATGAAAATCGAGTTTGTCTACAGTTTTTTTGGGCTTGTACAAATTTTGACGTTGATTTCCACTTCAGGCACTCGCTTTCCGCGGGCGGTCCGGGAGCCTCCTCGGCGCACTTGCGCCTGTGGGGTCTCCCTTGGACTCGCTATTCCCACAGGAGTCTCGCACCTTCCGTTCCAATCAACTATGTTTAAAATTTCAGATAGAACTCCTTTTTGCCTACAGTCTTTTTTGTTTTAAAATAGAACTATTAAAACTTGTGGTGATGAAGATGCTTTCGAAACATAATTCTAATCAGCGAGATCAACTTGAAATAATTACTTTAGATCAACTGGTGCCGGCGAATCATTTGGTTCGTAAAATGGAGGCTTCCATTGACTTCACTTTCATTTATGACTTGGTGATAGATATGTATTCAGAGGTAGGACGCCCAAGTATTGATCCAGTTATCTTAGTAAAATGACATTCATTCACTATACCTTCGGTATTCGTTCCATGCGTAAAACGATTGAAGAAGTTGAAACAAATATGGCTTACCGTTGGTTCTTAGGCTATGGTTTCCATACTAAAGTACCTCATTTCTCAACGTTCGGGAAAAATTATGAGCGACGCTTTAAAGATACAGACCTGTTTGAACAGATTTTCTATTGCATCTTAATGACAGCTGCTGAAAGAAAGTTAATAAGCGTAATTTGAAAAGAAAATCGTACGCAAAGAAACACGAGCATATCAAGGACGTCTTCAAGATGAAATAAATCAAGATCGTGAAAACCATGGAAAGAAGCCTTTTCCACTAGATAAATTTGATAAGGATGAAACCAAAGTAATTAAAGAAAGTACTGCGGATCCTGAGAGTGGCTACTATGTGAAAGATGAACGAACAAAACAGTTTGCCTATTCATTCCATGCGGCCGCAGACTGCAACCGTTTTGTATTGGGAACGATTGTAACACCTGGTAATACACATGACAGTCATATTTTGGAGCCACTTTTTTTGAGCAAGTGATTGAGAGAGTTGGAAAACCAGAATCAGTTGCCGCAGATGCAGCTTATAAAACACCAGTGATTACAAGCTACCTATTTAACAAAGAAATCACACCTGCTTTACCTATACACGTCCTCGTACAAAAGAAGGATTCTTTCGCAAACATGACTATGTTTACGATGAACACCTTGATTGTTATCTTTGCCCTTCGGGAGAAACTTTAAAGTACTCAACAACAAATAAAGAGGGCTATCGCGAGTACAAATCGCCAAAACAAATTTGTGCAACATGCTCATTTTTATCACGGTGTACTGAAAGCAAAGACTATCAAAAAGTAGTGACACGGCATATCTGGCAAGCATATGTAGAAGAAGCAGATCATCTGCGTCATCATCAAGATGTAAAACCTATATATGCGAAACGCAAAGAAACGATTGAGCGTGTATTCGCAGATGCAAAAGAAAAGCATAATATGCGTTGGACTACTTTAAGGGGACTTAAAAATTGTCGATGCAAGCGATGCTTACTTTCGCTGCCATTAATTTAAAGAAGATGGCCACTTGGACATGGAAAGGTCCTAAAATGGCTTAACATGGTGGCTCGAAGAGCCCAAATCTCTTATCCTTTGGTCAAAATTTCAAGGGAATTTTAAAAGGGGTTCGGAATTTTTTAAATTCCGAACCCCTTTTGTCTACAAACTGAAAAGAAAAGTCCAACCGGACTTTTCTTTTTTCACTTATTTATAGAGCAAGTAATTTTTGCGAACCTTTTTAAAAGCATCTTGCTTTACTTGATATTCTTTCATGATTTCATTTACTGATGAACCATCTTCAATTCTTGACATTACCCAGCCATTGCCAATCAATAAATTGAAATTGTTGGCTGCAAGGAATTCGAAATCACCAGGATATAGATCCTGAATGGTCTTGATGATGTGAAGTCCAGTAGGTACAGCCTTGAATTCCTCCCTATCCGTTATATAAATTTCCACACCGTGGCTGAGTTTACCTGCATGTTTTGAAAATGTAGGTGTAAAGGAGGCTGCCCTGAATTTTACGCCAGGTAACCTTAATGCATTTAATTTCCCAGCAAGCTCATCACTGTTTATATAAGGAGCACCAATCAACTCGAATGGTTTAGTCGTTCCTCTGCCTTCCGAGACATTCGTTCCCTCGATCAAGCCTGTAGCCGGATATACGAAAGTAGTGGAAACTGCGGGCATATTCGGTGACGGCAAGACAAAAGGGAGACCAGTATCATCATAGTCCATATCTCGCTTCCAGCCTTTCATCTTGATGACCTTTAGATCTGCACCAATATTAAATTCTTTATTGAACAAAGTCGCGAGTTCCCCAACTGTCATCCCATGCTTTAGCGGTATTGGGTACAAACCGACAAACGATGAGAATTCAGGTTCAAGTACCGGCCCATCTACCAACTCCCCGCCCTGTGGGTTCGGCCGGTCCAGCACGATAAAGGGGATATCATTTTCTTTGGCTGCTTCCATTGCATATGCCATCGTGTAGATATAAGTGTAATAGCGTGTTCCGACATCCTGGATATCAAAAACAAGGACCTCGACATCCTTTAACATTTCAGGCGTCGGTTTTTTCGTTTTGCCATATAAGCTATATACGGGCAACCCTGTTTTTTCATCAATATAATATTCAACGCTTGCACCAGCTTGTGCATCCCCACGCACTCCATGTTCAGGACCAAATAACGCTGTCAAATTAATATCCGGATCATCATTAAGGAGATCGACGATGCTGGTTAGTTTAGAATCGATGCCAGTTGGATTCGTAATCAAGCCGACTTTCTTTCCGCTTAAAACGTTCTTTTCTTCCTTTAAAAGAACTTCAATACCGGGACTGACCTTTTGTTTTTTCTTCTCTTTAACAGCTGTTACACTTTTTGAGGAAACGATGCCGATAGTCAACAGGCACATGGTAAATAGGATTATCATTCTTTTCAAATTGCTTCTCTCCCTATTTTTTAATGGGTCTTCCAGATTTAATATCTAATCCATATCCAAATTCATAAAGGCTTTCATTGGGCTTAGTTACTGATGGTATATCTACCGGCAACGTGCCTTTAGGTTTTGATTTTCCAAAAATGGTCGAGATGCCGGCCGGGATATTCGGTTGTCTATAACGCCCATTCGAATAACCCTTGAACCCGTAAACAGCAAGAACCGCTTTCGCTTCTTCAAAGTTTGCAACATCATAAGGGTTTCTTAAACTCATTAAAACAAATTCTTTATCTTTCTTCTTAGCATGATTCATGACTGCCCTAGGGAAGGCGGTTGCCCACTTCGACGAATCCTGAATGCTATCATCTATCACTCCATCATTGACAGCCGGATCGTTTTTGACGATATAGGAACCAGTTATGACAAAGTCCGATTCATCAATGAGGCTGGCCACTTGATCTGTAAATGACTTTCCTGAAAAACTCATACCCGTTATCTGGACTTTCTTTATTTTCTTTTTATCAGCTAATTCGCTGATGCTCCTGGACATGGATTCAACTTGGTCATCAAAAGGAGCAAGAATTAAAACTTTATCATTTTTCTTAGGTTTGAAAGGCAATGTTTTGTTTTCATTTTTCAATAGAGTGATGGCATCTTCCGCCATTTTCCTTTCTTTTTTCAAATGATCTTCATTCCCTACCACTTGAAGTGCGGTTTCGATTTTTTTATCTATCGGGGTATTATCAGGGTTTAATATCCCTCTTTTCACTTTCAGTTCCAGTATCCTCGTTACAGATTGATTGACTTGCCCTAGAGGAATTTCCCCGCTTGCCACTGCTGCCTTCACTGCATTGAATACAGAAGTTAGATTCTTTTCCATTTGAAGCGAATTAACCTGTGCCGGCATCAATGCAATATCAACTCCAGACTTCAGGGCAAGGACAACAGCTTCTTCCTGCCCGAAGTTGTCCGCGATGGCTTTCATATTTAAAGCATCTGTAACCACAACACCGCCAAAACCCATTTCTTCACGTAATAGACCCGTGATGACCTTATTTGATAACGTTGCAGGAACCATGATTTCTTGACCATCTTTTTTACTGATATACGTAGTGTCATCGAATGCAGGAAATTGAACATGTGCAGTCATCATCATATCAACTCCAGCATCGACGGCCCTTTGGAAAGGAACCAACTCAATGGAGCGCAAGCGTTCTTTATCATGAGAAACAAGGGGGAGACCATAATGACTATCGACTGCTGTATCTCCGTGACCAGGGAAATGCTTGGTAGTTGCTATCATGTTCTGATTTTGCAATCCTTTTATCGTCTGAATGCCAAGCTTTGATACAAGTTCCGGATCAGAACTGAAGGAACGAACGCCAATAACAGGATTTCCAGGATTATTATTGACATCGACAGAAGGCCCGAAATTGACATTTATGCCAAGTGAAGACAGTTCCTTGCCAATGATTTCTCCAGATTGATAAGCGTAACTTTCTTTTCTGGCTGCACCAAGTGCCATATTACCAGGAAGGTTCGTACCAGTTTGAAGTCGAGTTACGATTCCCCCTTCCTGATCGATCGTTATGAACAGCGGAAGGTCCTGGCTTGCCATCTGCAAACCATCTGTGAGCCGAACCGTTTGTTCAGTATCGACTACATTTTCAGCAAACAGAATCACACCGCCTAGATGATATTTTTTGATGATGCTTGCAACTTCTGAGTTCATTTCAATAAACCCCGTCGCCTTCACCTCTCCTTGTTTTTGCCAATTACGAAAATCCGGCATGAGCATTTGACCGACTTTTTCATCGACTGTCATGTTTTCTACGACTTCCTGAATATCCGATTCCGTTTTTTCAGATCCTTTTGCTGTCGCATTCCCTCCCATAATGGATAAAACCAAGAATAATGCGATTCCAGCTGGGGCACATATCCTTTTTATCATTTAGGCTTCCTCCCTTGTATACTTTTTAGTTCTGTTAGCAGCAAATTCCATATAACCCTATGAAGGGTAAAAACGAATGGAAATGAACTATATAGATCCTATAAAGAAATCAAGGCAGCATTGGGAATCCCAGCAGCCGCCTCTTTTAACAAGCCTTCATGAAATATATCCGGTTAACCCTGTATAATTGATTCATGGAGCTCAATGGTCACTCAATTAAAAGTTTTATCGTTTGACCAGGCTTTAGAAGGGCCAGCAAGGGAATATCTTCTTCTATAACTCTTCCAATAACGTTGACTCGGTGGTTTGCCCCCAGGTCTCTCTTGCAAATTTGAACCTCTCCCCGATATCTTCCATAACCATCATTGTCCATCGTTATGGATCCAAGGCTTCGTGCAACTGTATTAAACGGCTCAACATTTGCGGTGACCCGGGTATTCTGCAGCCGGAATACATCTTGAGAAACATCAGGCCTTAATTTATACTGACCGCTTTGCAAAAGAAGGGATTCCGCTCTAACAGTTAGAATATTTAGATTTTTATATGCAGTCAGATTCTCAAGCAGGTCATTCTCCGTTCCTTGATCTCCAACGTAAACTCCTTCCACATGCTGAATCAGCTCAATTCCGGCGGCGTAAGGATTCATCAACCTGTGTTTTTCAAGCGTTGGAAGACCCTCATGAAGAGGACCGCGTTTACTTCCTGCACCCGGGATGAAAGCAAAGATCGGTATGCCGTATTTCTTGAACATTCGATTTTGTTCATGAAAGAACTCTTCTTCAAGTCCCGTTTCAGGCCTTGGATAAAAGTTGTGCCAAGCTATCAGACTTTCCGGTTCCACACCGCCCCCAAGCACCGCTAAAAGTTCATCTTCATTCAACGTACTTGCATAAGTGAAAACACCTTAGATAAGGATATGACCGTTTCTTTATCAAACCCATCATCAAGGCGAATCCCCTTAATACCTAATGGCCATAAATCCTTAAATTTGCTAATCCCCAAATGATCAAGCGTGTTTAATGAGACATCTGCATGGATTTCCATCCCATAGGCCTCAGCAAGCTTTAAAAGCCTGATCATCCTTTTCACGAGGTCCCCCTTTTCTTCAGGAATATGGAGCGAAGTAAATGCTCTCTTCACTCCAAGGTCAGCAGCATGTATGATTTGTGTTTCTGCATGGGGGTCCTGTAGATAAAAAGAAATTCCGATCACTTAAATTCAACCGCCATTTCATCTTTAAATCCGAAAAGATACGTAAAAATAAATCCTGCTATATAGGAAATGAACAATCCAGCAAGGAACAGGGCGATTTGGTTTGGATGAACTAAAAAGGTAAGCGGCAGTCCGGAAACACCGATGGACGACGTTGCGATTCCGAATTGAGCTTGGAATGCTCCGCCTACTCCTGCACCTAAACATGCAGTTAAGAAGGGCCGCCCCAATGGCAGGGTCACTCCAAATATAAGGGGTTCACCGATACCTAGCATCCCTGAAGGAAGCCCCCCTCCGATAGCTCTCTTCAAACTTGCTTTCTTCGTTTTCATATAGATGGCAAATGCCGCTCCCACTTGGCCCGCGCCACCCATCGCCAAAATGGGAAGAAGTGGGTCATCACCAATCGAATTTATCAATTCCAGATGGACAGGCGTTAAACCTTGATGTAAACCAGTAATGACGAGAGGGAGGAAGGCCGCCCCAAGCACGAATCCAGCTATAACGCCGCCGAAATCCAAAACATTCAATAACCCTGTCGTAATGGCATCCGATAAAAACCCTCCTACCGGCATAAATACAATGTAAGTGACGATCCCGGTAATGAGTAAAGCGATGGTTGGCGTCAAAATGATATCCAGTGATTGGGGAATGAATTTCCTGACCTGTTTTTCCACCAAGGCTATGAAAATAGCTGCAAAGAGTACTCCTATCAACCCACCGCGGCCAGGAAGCAAATTTTCACCGAACAATGAAATGTCGCCGACGGCAGGGTTTATGACCAAGATACCTGCAAGGGCACCAAGTGCTGGTGATCCACCGTATTCTTTTGCAGCATTGGTCCCGACCAAAATCCCCAAGTAGGCAAACAGGCCGGATCCGATAACGGTTAAAATGATGGCTAATTGTGATTCTGCTGCAAGCCAGCCTGCTTGAACGATTGCCTTTGTAATACCGGTAATCAAACCTGATGCCACTAAGGCGGGAATTAAAGGGATGAAAATACTTGCAATCCTGCGTAAAAAAAGTTTAAACGGTTTTGCGTTTTTCCTATCGATCTCTGATTTATTCTTCGAGGCTACTTCTTTTAAGTTCAAATCTCCAGAAGCTTCCTCCAAAAGCTTTTCAAATTCTGTATGAACCTTGTTCACCACGCCTGGCCCGAGGACGATTTGTATCGTTTCCTCTTCAATGACGCCAAAAACGCCTTCCGTATTTTTTATATCTTCCATTTTTACTTTCGAACGATCGATTGGCAGTACCCTTAGTCTGGTCATACAATGTGCAGCATCGGCAACATTAGAAGCCCCACCTAATTTCCCCAATAACTCTTCGGCTAAACTGGCGTACTTATCCCCCTTACCCATTCATAAGCCCCCTTTGTCAAATCTCGGATTAATCATTTATATCGATCTGTCATCGATTTAATGGCAGACCTGGTGTTATCAATATATTGGACAGTTTCTTCATACTGCTCTGAAGCCATCCCCAAAAACAAAATGTCAATCATATATAATTGCGCCAATCGTGAGGATGTCGCTGCACTTCGAAATGGTGCTTCATTCGAATAGGACGTAAACAATGTGGCGTCACACAAAGAAGATACCGTTGTTTGGCCATAATGAGTCAGCCCGATTGTCTTGACCCCACGTTCTTTTGCCAGCTTCAATATATTGACAACTTCAGGTGTTTCCCCTGAGAATGAAATGGCAAAAACGATGTCATTCTCATCAGCATTTGCAATCAGGGTTGCAACTAAATGCATATCTGTAAAAGCCGTCGCTCCTTTATTGATACGAAGTAATTTTTGCTGAGCGTCAGCAGCAACGATATTCGAAGCACCCACACCGCAAAAGTGGACGGTTTTTGCATTCAGCATAAGCGTTATGGCATGTTTGAGATTATCATGATCGATTATTTCAGATGTGTCCCGGATGGTCTGAATCGAATTACTCGTTGTTTTCTCCACAATCCGATACAGTGATTCGGAAGGCTCGATATCCCGGTAACCCTGTTCAACGGTCTTCATCAAATCTCCAGCAATCCTTATTTTAAGATCTTGAAATCCTTTTATGCCAAGCGACTTACACAATCTAATAACTGCAGCCCCGCTTGATTGGGCAGACGTGCTTAATTCCTGTACAGTGCTGTTCACAACTTCATGAGGATTCTTTAGAATATATTCTGCTAGTTTTTGTTCAGATTGCGGCAACTTGCTCAACATCGTCTGTATGATGGATAACCCTCCTGTAGCCATTGCTTCCCTCCTAATCTTCATAGATAGAGATGGCTTTTCTGACATCCCCATCCGCATTTTCCAGTAACTCCATTGCTTTTTCATAATCTGTTGCCGTTTTTATCATGACAATCGCTGGTTTAACTTGATTATCTGCCTTTTCAAGCGTATTCAAAGCTTGATCATAGTCAGCATTCGTTACAGTTTCTATGATGCTTATTGCACGGTCCTTCAGTTTTTGATTACTGACATTTACATCAACCATCAGATTTTCATAGACTTTTCCCAACCGGATCATGGTTGCAGTTGAAATCATATTGAGTACCATTTTATGTGCGGTTGCCGCTTTCATTCTCGTCGATCCTGTTAACACTTCCGGTCCGACCACCACTTCAATCCCTATATCAGCTTCTTTCGTGATGCTCGCGTTCTTATTGCATGATAAAGCCACCGCTTTAGCCCCAACTTTTTTTGCATAGCGTAAAGCGCCCCTCACATAAGGTGTGCGGCCGCTTGCCGCGATGCCAATAACCGTATCATTTGCTGTAAGCGCGACGTCAATCAGATCACATTCCCCAAACTCTTCCTTATCCTCTGCTCCTTCAACAGCCCGAACAAACGCCTTTTCCCCTCCTGCGATTATTCCCAGCACCCTATCAGGCGGTGTGCTGAAAGTCGGGGGACATTCCACGGCATCCAGCACACCGAGTCTTCCGCTCGTGCCTGCCCCGATGTATATGAGTCTCCCTCCTTTTTTTAACGATTCGCAAGCCCATTCAACTACCGTTTCAACCTCTGGCAAAACCTCCTGAACCGCTGCTGCCACTTTAAAATCTTCTTTATTGATTGCAGAAATGATTTCCATCGTATTTACACTGTCGATATTCAGCGTCTTTTCGTTACGTAATTCAGTCGTTAATGAACGCAAATGTTCTTCCATAGACAATTAAATCCTCCTATAAACAATCACTTAAATATAATTTCATTTTTTAATAGAAAATAATGAAATTATATTTCATATTATATTCAATGTTAGCGTTTTCATTACTTAGATACAAGATATTTTTGAGAATTTTGCCCCCAGGATTTTTTTCAACAATAAAAAACGTGTACCGTCACCTATGATTAGGAACGATACACGCACAAATAATATAACAAAATTCTAAACTAGTATACTACAACTGCCCCGATCCCTTTACCAGTTAACGGATCGGGACTACTTTCCCGTTCTCTACTGCACCGACCACAATAGTTGATGCAAATCCTCCATTTTCATCGATCGTAGGAATATCATATATTTTTTGATCTGGCCCTATATTTGAAAGTCCGTCTTGCATATGTTTACGGATGGCCTTGGCATCATCAACGCTGCCTGCAGATTTCATCGCTTCCACAAAAGCATACATGGCGATATAATTCAAACCAACTTCGGAGCTTGGATCTTCTTTATAATTCTTTTGATATTTCTCGACGAAAGCAGGCACTGCTTCTTCATCTGAGTCCATCAGTGGCAGAACGCCAATCGAGCCTTCCAATGTTTCATATGAACCTGCAATCGGCTTCATTTGATCCAGCTTTGCTTGATCCATGATGATGAAACCGCCTTTAAATCCCAGCTCCCGAGCTTGCTTCGCCACTTTTGCCGTAGGTTCCGAAGCTCCACCGATAAATAGCACATCAGGATCTTTTTTCAAGGCATTTGTGACAATCGTAAAGAAATCGGTTTCTTTGGCGAAATCAATCGAGGAATTATAAACGACTTTTCCGCCTTGCTTTTCCCAATGTGGGAGCACGGCTTCCGTCCAATCTTTACCGTATTGCGAAGATGTTGGCAAAGCGGCAATCTTCTTGCCGAAATGTTCCATTGCATATGTTGTAAAAGGTTCGATGTACCCCTCGTAATTCGGTGGAATTCGAACAGTTAATGAATTTCCGCTCTCGGTCACTGCCGGTTCACTCGTATATGCACCAATGATGAATTCCTCTTGTTCATTAAAAACCTGAAGTGCCAGCACACCTCCGCTATGAGGCGTGAAAATGATCGGCGTATCATATTCCTGAATTAAACGTTTAGCATTCGACCCTGTTTCATTAGGTAAGTATTTATCGTCCAACGATACTAAATTCAGCGTGTATTTCTTACCATCTACTTCAAACCCGCCAGCATCATTAATTTCATTGACGGCCATTTCAACACCATTCAATGTCCGTTTCCCATATAACGCTGCTGCCCCGCTTAAAGGACCGCTAAAACCGATGTTAACGACATTTTCACCTTTTCCTTTACTGCCACTGCTGGACACAGGGCTATCCCCTTTATTGCACCCGGTCAAAACAGTGATGGTTAGCAGGAGAAAGACAAATAATACTTTCAGTTTCTTCATAAAAATCCCCCATTCAATTTTTCAGGCCCCAATATACGCTTTCCTTACTTCATCATTGGCTAATAACTCACTTGCTGTCCCTTGGACGACAATTTCCCCATTTTCAAAAACATATCCTTTATCCGCAATGCTGAGGGCAGCATTCGCGTTTTGTTCAGCAAGCAAGATCGTGATTCCTTCGCGGTTTATTTCTTCAATGACTTGAAACATTTGTTCGACTATGAGTGGAGCGAGTCCCACCGATGGCTCATCAAGCATCAACAATTTCGGTTTCGACATTAAAGCCCTTCCAATTGCCAGCATTTGCTGTTGGCCCCCGCTCAGGCTTCCCGCTTCATCATGATGCTTTTCTTTTAAAATCGGGAATAAATGATAGACGTATTCCAGAGAATCCTTGATCTCCGCTTTTTTCTTTCGATGCACATAGGCACCCATCCTCAGATTTTCCTGTACGGTCATCTGCGGAAACAGTTTACGTCCTTCGGCACACTGAACTATCCCCTCCCGAACATTCTTATCCGGGGCACGGCCCCCTATGGGCATGCCCAGAAAATGAATTTCCCCCTTGGATAGCTTACTGATTCCGCTTATGGAACGAAAAGTCGTGCTTTTTCCTGCCCCATTAGCTCCTAACAAAACAACGATCTCTCCCTCGGCAACTTCGATATTCACCTGTTTTATCGCAGTGAAGCTCCCATAATTCACGGCGACATCTGTTAACTTAAGCACTGGCACTACCTCCCAAATAGGCTTTAATAACCGCTTCATTTCGGCGGATTTCCTTAGGTGTGCCCTCGGCAATTTTTTCACCGTAATTAAGGACCATGATGTGATCGGCCAAGTTCATGATCATATGCATTTTGTGCTCAATTAAACAAATGGTCAGTCCTGATCGATTCAATTTTTTAATAAGTTCCGTCAAGCCCTCCGTTTCATCCGGGTTGATTCCCGCAGCAGGTTCATCAAGAAAAATGATTTCCGGTTCCGTCGCAAGGGCAAGGGCAATAGCTGTCCGTTTCTTTTCCTCTTGCGAGATGCTCGAGACTATTCTGTCAGCCGATTCCGTCAATCCGACAATTTCAAGCACCTCCATAGCCTTATCCCTGCAAGCCGCTTCCTCCCGTTTTAAACGTTTTGTTCTTAGAATGGCATCCACTAAATTGGATTTTGTTCGCAGTCTATGACCGACAATGACATTATCCAACACGGTCGATTGATCGAAAAGGCTTGTCGTTTGAAAGGTTCTTGAAATTCCGAGCCCTGCTATTTCATTGGCAGGAAGTTTGGTGATTTCAATCCCTTTAAAAAGGACTGTCCCGGAAGTTGGTCGATGAAAGCCACTGATCAAGTTAAAAAAAGTGGATTTTCCTGCACCATTTGGTCCGATTATTGCATTGATTCTACCTTTTTCCATTGAAAAATCAACATTATTCACCGCCGCCAGTCCTCCGAACCGCTTTGTCAAATTCTTAGTTTCGATTAGCAAATTCATCCCTCCTCAGCTTTTATGTGCAATTCGCCCCTTACCCCGGACAGCGTATTATCTTTTCGCTTTCTTTGCCAATCAAAGAAGGCTCCTGCTATTCCGCGCGGATAAAAGATAATAATCACCGTAAGCAATGGTCCGAATATCAACATTCGATATTCTTGAAGGAATTGCAGATTCTGCGAAAGGATTACTAACAATAATGTTCCTACCAATGGACCTGAAAGTGTACCGATTCCACCAACCAATAAATACATCAAAAGATCGAACATTATGGCCGTTGATCCGATATCAGGTCCAATGAAACGAATGAACGAAGCGTACAAGGCACCTGCCAAACCTGCAAAGAATGTGGATAGGACAAATGCGGTTAACTTATTCTTCATTGTGGATATACCAATCGTTTGTGCAAGGTCCTCGCTGTTCCTGATGGCCATATACGTTCTGCCGGTCAACGAGCGTATAATCCGATAAACGATTAAAATCACTGCAAGCAGGAAAATGAGAACTAGATAATATTGGGATGCTGCAGTATCGAATGTGATCGGCCCTATATTCCCAGGAGCAGGGATCCCGATCAATCCCCTAACCCCCTCTGTAAGTCCCTCCCATTTATCGATGACCAGATATATGATGTAACCCACACATAGGGTATAAATCGCGAAAAAGTGTTCCTTTGTCCTCAGCGCGATCAAACCGATTAAAAACCCCAGTGCACATGTGATTAAACATGCACATACAAGCGCCAGCCAAAAGTTCATTCCCGCTTTTACCGTCAGCAGGCCTAGAGAATATGCTCCAATCGCAAAAAACCCAGCATGTGCAAGCGAGAGATATCCAGTATAACCTGATAATAAATTGATACCATAAACAGCTATCGCCCAGATGAACGAAAGTGTCAGCATATGGAGATAATAGTCGTTTTGCGCAATAAAGGGGAATGAAAAAGCAAAGATGATAAGAGCGATAATCCCATTTCTTTTCGTTAATATCTTCACACTACCTCTCCCCCTTTGCAAAAAGGCCTGTTGGTTTCACCGTTAATATGATGACTAAAAGTATGAATGCGATGATGTCTTTATAGTCATTTGAAATATAAGTTGCACCCAGGCTTTCACTGAAACCTAGGATATATCCGCCAACGATCGCCCCCGGGATGCTCCCCATCCCACCCAATATGATAATGACGAAGGCTTTTAGGATGACTAAATGACCCATGCCGGGAAAAACAAGGTTAATCGGTGATGCAAGGGATGAAGCGATGGCTGCTAATCCACCCGATATCATGAAGGTAAGCATCGCGACCTTATTAATGTTGATTCCCACTAATGACGCCCCTTCACGGCTTTGGGACATTGCAATTATCGTCGAACCGGTATAAGTTTTCTTTAGGAAAAGGTAAAGTAAAACCATCACTGCGATAGCTGACACGATGATCAATAATCGCTGAAGTGTGAAGGTCAGTCCCAGGATATTGACGACTTGACCGTATGGAGAAGTCATAGTATGGAAGTCGGCACCCCAGACAAATTGGGCAAAAGCTTCAAGAAAAAGGAGAATGCCGATTGCTGCAATCTTATCGTGCAATGGAGGTGCCTGCCTTAACAGGCGGAACACGAAACGTTCCAAAAGGACTCCCAACAAACCAACGACGATAATGGATACGAACATGGCAATCCAGTAATTGACCCCATATAATGTCATCATTGACAACGTGATATATCCCCCCAACATATATAGGGCACCGTGGGCGAAGTTCGGGATATGCAAAATTCCATATACTAGCGTCAATCCCAGTGCAACAAGACTATATACGCTGCCAATCGTCAAACCATTAAAAAGCTGCTGGATCAAAATTTCCATTTAACCCCTCCTTGGTAATTATTGAATTTCACTTTACTGTTCATTCCCTGACTCACAATCCTGTCCATATTTGAAAATGCAAAGAAACACTCTTTTACTTATTTCCCCACATGCTCAACCTCTCCGGAAGGAACAGTAATTCAGTCGATCAATTAAATAGGAACTGTTTGTTTTATGTCCCTTTTTTCCCCGCCACAGATATAGCTTAAATGTAGCGGAAAAAAAGCACCTGATCGGTTGTTAGCGCTTTCATTTCTTATGACCCTTATTTCAAAACATGCACCTAACGTTGTAACTCCTCATTCTTCATGCCTAATGATTCCACTTTCTCATTAATAACGGTTGCCCGATGATATCGTATGGATCGTTCACCCCTTCCACGCCTCTAAAGGACTAATACGTAGATTAATTTCCTGTTAATAAATGCAAGTGCCGTGCCAAACATTAAATCACCGTCAATAAGACATTCACCAGTCTGTGAATTCATTATTGAATTGTAAAAAATCAAAAGTATCGGTTCCATACGGGATGTCCTTCATTCACTATTGACTGAAAAAATCATTTCTGAATCAATAAAAGAATTAAATGAAGACATAACATGAAAAGGATTCAAAAATACCTTTCACAACCTAAATCATTTCACGAAATTACTGGTTAAAATGCACAAATAAACAACCTCAAAACCAATAATTCACTAAAAAAAAATTTGGTAATTAAAGCTATCTCCCCAAAAAACTCGTAAATATCATTAGGAACTTTAGTCAAAAAAATAGCACCTCCATTGGTGGATAAAGTCCACCAATGGAGGTGCTGTTCATACTTACCTACTCTTTTCCAATGACCTTTAATCGATATTTTTTAAGTTTCCTCACAATTGTTGCCTGACTGGAATCAAGGGCTTCTGCAATTTCATATGTAGTTTGGTAGGTTTGAGCAGCTTTCGCCAAGATTTCCTTTTCAGCTCTTTCCACCGCTTGTTTTAAAGTTAAGGTAGCATTGAGGTTCGGCTGATTCCGATTTTCCGGCTGATATTCTTCCGGAAGGTCGTTAATAGATAATATTTGATTATCCGTCAGCACGACGAGCCTTTCCACTATATTAATCAATTCACGGACATTTCCTGGCCAATCATGTTGATAAAAATATTCCTTCAACCGCGAATCTATCTCTTTTGAGAATTTATATTGTTCGTTTGCTTTTGTTAAAAACAAGTCAATCAATGCCAAGATGTCCTCTCTTCTTTCCCTTAGAGGAGGAATCGTAATCGGAATGACATTCAGCCTATAAAAGAGGTCTTCACGAAAATCACCAGATTTGACCATTTCCGATAGATTTCGGTTCGTGGCTGCTATTATGCGAACATCGATTTTCTTTGGTTTTGTACCTCCGATTCTTTGAATCTCCCTTTCCTGAAGAGCCCGAAGCAGCTTCACTTGAAGTTGAAGGGGAAGCTCACCGACTTCATCCAGGAATAAGATCCCACTCTCTGCCAGCTCAAACATCCCTGGTTTTCCTTTTTGATTGGCTCCGGTAAATGCCCCTCCTTCATATCCAAAGAGCTCGGATTCCAATAAATCAGCGGGAATTGCCCCACAATTTATTTTGATGAAGTCTCCTTTTTTAGATCGGATGCTCCGATTATAAATATTGCGGGCAAGGACATCCTTTCCAACACCCGTTTCTCCCAGAATGAGTACTGTCGCATCAATGTCCGATATTCTTTCTGCTATCTCATAAATCATTTTCATTTTATCACTGACAAATACGACTCCATCTTTGCTTGTTATCTTCCGCAGTTTCTCAATTTCCTGCTTATATTGATTATTCAGTTCATTAACTTTCGTCAACTCATGCATCAGTTCATTTAAATCAGATAAATCCCTTATATTCGTAACGACTTGCTCTATTTCGCCTTCTTCATTAAAAACGGGACTTCCTGTAATCAATGTTTCCTTTCCCGCAAAATTATCCTGTACGACTGATACCGTTCGCCTCAGCTTCACTACCTTATGAGTCACCGACGCATTCAGTATGCCGCGTTTAATCAATTGGTCCACCGATTTGCCTATATAATACTCTTTTGGTATGCCAGTGATCCGTTCAATTGCCGAATTGGTATAAAGTGTGATTCCATCTTGATCGGTGATGTATATTCCATCATAGGAATTTTCGATTATTGCATCCAGTGCGCGATTCAATTTATCCGTTTCATGAGCATCAATCAACAAATCGTCCAAAAATTCTGTTTCACTGCCTATATAAAGAGTATTGTCAGCATCCATTTGTTTCATTAATAAAAATAAATACCGTTTATCATGCAGCCTTGCAGCTGCAAGCCTTTTATTATCTAGAAATTGCCACTCATCGAATTTTTCGGTTAGTGTATTATTACCATCCTGACTTAACAATTGATTAAAATAGTTTCCCCAATCCTTTATCCGATTTGCAGAATCCACGACCAGTGCAGGAAAGGTCCACTCTTTGAGCAAATTAATCTGAGAATCCTGTTTCACTTGATTCATTACTATTCACCGCCGCAAAAAGAATTCTTTTTAAGTACAATTCTGGATAATTTTCGAAACTCCTTTAAAATTGTCGAATTTCGCTCCCAAAAAAAGTAGTGATGAAATAATTTTCATCACTACTTTCCCTCAGTAAGTCTTAAAAATAACCTCTCCACTGATCGCTTCCTTACCTGACTGGTTAGTGGCCGCTACGTTAAAAAAATATCTATTCCCATTTTTTTCTTTAAGATCCGCTTGAAGAGTTATGACATCATTTAAGAAAACCATGCCTTTGAAACGAATCTTGTATTCTTCGATAAACCCAATTTCATAAAGATTACTGAAAAGCTTTGCGAGGTTTCCCATCGTCCACATACCATGTGCGATGATACCTGGAAGACCAGCATTTTTTGCTTCCTCATCAATCGTATGAATGGGATTGAAATCACCTGATGCGCCGGCATATTTAATGAGGTCCAGTCGCGTTACAGGTGCAAGTTCGATTGAATGTAACGAGTCACCAATATGAAGTTCGGTTAATGTCGTCACTTACTCATCACCATCCTTCTGATCGTTTCATTTAAAATGACAAGCTGTTCAGCAGTGAAGACAATTTCCCCATTTGCATCCGTACCATAATTTTTAAAGGCTAGAAATCCCATTTCCCCTTGTTTCCCTTTTTTCTCGTAGTAGTCTTTCACTTCCGTATAACAGGTGATTTCTTCCCCTACTTTCAGTGGCCTGTTATAGCGATATATCTGCTCACCGTGAATCAAGCCTTTATTCGGGAGATTTAAGCTTTCAATCTTCCCGAAATCAAAGACCCTTGGGAAAGTTGGTGGAGCGATATTCGTTCCGTACCTTGATTGCCTGCCTGTTTCTTCATCAATGAAAATCGGGTGGGGATCACCAATCGATAATGCGAATTTTTTAACGGCTCCCCGTTCAACTATATTTTTAACGGGGTTGGATCGTTTTCCAATACTTTCGTTGAACATAACATCCCGCCTTTTCCCTTAATTTTTTGGACCGCCCGCAACATATAAAACCTGCCCGCTAATGAATGAGGATGCCTCATCGGCAAAGAATGCAACAGCATGAGCAATATCACTTGGCAAACCGCTTCTGGCAACCGGAATACTGTTTGCCCTATCCTGGACGAATTGTTCAAAACTCACTCCCACCCGCCTAGCTGTTTCTTTCGTCATTTCGGTTTCGATAAAACCTGGTGCGACCGAATTAGCCGTTATCCCATATTTTCCAAGTTCAATCGCCAGTGTTTTTGTTAACCCCTGTAGCCCGGCTTTAGCGGCTGAATAATTAGCCTGCCCGCGGTTCCCGAGGGCCGAAGTGGATGAAATATTGATGATTCTTCCGTATTTATTTGCAACCATATGTTTCTGGGCGGCACGCACCGCATTGAAAGTACCTTTTAAGTGCACATCCATTACCGTCTGCCAATCTGAATCGGTCATTTTAAAAAGTAGATTATCCCGGATGACCCCAGCATTATTCACGAGAATATCAAGCGATCCGAATGTGTCGGCAATTTCTTTTATCGATGCTTCCACCTCTTCCGAATTGACCACGTTGGCCACTTTAGTAAAAATGGTATAACCCTTATCCCTTAATTCATTTCCTGTTGCTGTCAAAACCTCTTCATTGATATCGATAATCGCTACGTTTGCGCCTTCACTGGCAAATAGTTCGACGATCGCCCGGCCAATCCCTCTGCTTCCACCTGTAACTAAAGCCGTTTTCCCTGAAAATCTCCCTGTCATAATCGTTTCCTCCTAATCTATTATAAGAATTGTCCTAATTTAACATGGCCCTTGATCAAATTTCGGGAAATGATCATACGCTGTATTTCATCCGTACCATCATAAATCCTCCAAAGCCTGGCCTCGCGGTACCAACGTTCGATGGGAAGCTCCTTCGTATAGCCCATGCCACCATGTATCTGCAATACTCGATCCACGACGCGATTCCCCATATTGGCTCCATAGAGTTTAGCCATTGAAGCTAAATGGCGGTTGTCTTCTCCATTATCAAGTGTAAAAGCCGCATTCAATACAAGCCATCTTGCAGCTTCAATCTCTACAGCGGAATCAGCTATCTGCCATTGAATGGCCTGGCGCTCAGCTATCGGTTTACCGAACGTGACTCGTTCTTTAGCGTATTCTATAGCCATTTGCAGCAATCTTTCTGCAGAACCGACAGCGCGTGCGCCCACGATCCATCTTGCAAACCCAATCCATTCCAAACCTAGTTTATAACCGCCATGCACTTCCCCTAAGATGTTTTCTTCAGGTACCCTGACATTATCAAAAACTAAACCGGCCGGTCCCCATTCTCCCATCGTATTGATATACTCTGATCTCCAGCCCATATCACGGTCTACAATGAAACAGGTTACCCCTTCCGTTCCGGTTGCTTGATGACGTTCTTTGTCTGTTACAGCAATGACCATGACGAAATCGGCATCATTTCCTCCGGTAATGAAAGTTTTTTCACCGTTCAGCATCCATTCGTTCCCTTCTTTTACCGCCGTCATTTTAATATTTCTCGTATCGGACCCAGCTCCCGGCTCCGTCATGGCAAAACAGGACTTTTTCTCACCATTAATCGTAGGGATCAGATATTTCTGTTTCTGTTCTTCATTTGCATAATAAAGTATGTTATCAGCCGAACCTCCAAAACTGAATGGTACAAACGTTTTTGATACTTCCATCAAGACAATTGCCATCATGAGCTGCCCTAAGTCTGCCCCGCCAAATTCCTCCGGGGTATTGATGCCCCAAAACCCAGCTTTTTTTGCTTTTTCCTGTAAATCTTTCAATGTCCCCTCTGGCAAACTGGGTTTTCCAGCCATTTCATTGCGAAGCACTTCATTTTCCAATGGAATCAATTCATTTTCCACGAACTTGCGTATTGTTTTTTGTACCATTTTTTGTTCATCTGATAGTCGTAAATCCATTTTAACCCCTCCGCTTTCCAATTAGACTAGTTTTGATATTTTCTCTTTAATTGTCCGGTAATGATATTCTTTTGGATTTCGGACGTGCCTTCATATATTCTAGTGATTCGGGCATCCCGATAGAAACGTTCAACTGGATAATCCTTCATGTATCCCATCCCGCCATGAATCTGAACGGACTTATCAGCGACACGATTATATACTTCTGAACCATACAACTTAAGCATTGCCGCTTCTTTAATGATTTTTTCTTTCTGATCGACCATCCATGCAACACGGTATGTGAATGAGCGAAGTGCTTCTATTTCCATTGCCATCTCGGCAATCATATGGGATACGGCTTGATGATCAATGATCGGGACATTGAATTGTTCACGTTCTGTGGCATATTTGGTAGATAGATCGAGCAGGTATTGACAGGACCCCAAATTACGGGCAGCAAGGCCTGCCCGGCCATTTGCAAGGATCTTCAATGCGTTTACATACCCTTGGCCGATGTCCCCCAGTACATTTTCGGCAGGAACCTCGCAATCTTCAAAAAACAATTCGGCCGAATGTGAGCCTCGAAGACCCATCTTCCTTTCCAGGCTACCAACTCTAAAACCAGGAAAATCTTTTTCTACTATGAATGAAGAGATTCCTTTCGCACCTTTATCTTTGTCCGTAACGGCCATAACTGTAAAAATATCGGCTACATCTGCATTCGTTATATAATGCTTGGTCCCATTTAGAATATATTTATCGCCATTTTTGACAGCCGTCATCTTGAGATTCGTAGCATGGGAACCCGCTGCAGGCTCAGTTAAAGCAAAAGCGCCAATTCTATTACCGCTTGCCATATCTGGCAGATACTTTTCCTTTTGCATTTCATTGCCCATTTCAACTATCCCTACGGTCCCTATACCGGTGTGAGCCCCAATCAGAGTGGTATATCCATTATGTGTTTTGCCGATTTCCTCATATAAAGCACATTTTCCCACCATCCCGATTCCGAGTCCGCCATACCTTTCCGGGATACTAAGTCCGAATAGCCCGATTTCCTTCGATAAATTTATGATGGATTCCGGGATATGATCTTCATCCTCTATCTGCATGGAAAATGGATCGATTTTTTCTTCGATAAACTGGCGTATATTTTCTTTTAATAGCAGGATGTCTTCATCTAAGCGAAAGTCCATTTGCATTCCCCTTTATCTGCGAATTGGTTGTTAGCGCTTTCATATCTTATCCGAATGAGCGATATGTTTTTCTTGAAGTTTTCGTTTCAAGATTTTACCGACCGCCGTCTTCGGAAGTTCACTTTCAAATGTGATTGCTTTTGGGACTTTAAAGGCAGCTAGCTGCTTTCGGCAATAATCCTTCAATTCGGTTTCAGTTATCCTTTCACTTGGTTTAAGAACTACCGCTGCATGTACCGTTTCACCCCGATATTGATCGGGAACGCCAAAGACGGCAGCTTCCAGAACCTTAGGATGGCTGTATAGTATATCTTCAATTTCAATTGGATAAATATTGAATCCGCCTGCGATGATCATCTCTTTCTTCCGTCCCACAATGTAAAAGAAGCCATCTTCATCCATCTTGGCAATATCACCGGTATGCAGCCATCCGTTTTGAATCGTCTGCCTAGTCTCTTCAGGCATGCCCCAATACCCTTTCATTACCTGTGGACCCTTTATGACCAATTCACCTGGTGTATCAACCAAAAGTGCAGGCTCTCCTGTAATATTGTCAATTATGGCGGCATCCGTATTTTGTATCGGAATCCCGATACTTCCGGGTTTTTGCAGGCCGCTGACTGGATTCCGGTGCGTGACAGGTGACGCCTCGGATAGTCCATAGCCCTCTGCAATCTTTGTTCCACTAAGTTCGTTAAACCTTGACAATACATTCAATGGCAATGGTGACGAACCCGAAACACAAGATGTCAATGTATGCAAATCAAATGGTTGGGACTGGTAATATTGTAATAAAGCAATATACATCGTCGGTACCCCTGGAAAAATAGTCGGTTTAAGATTATTGATAATATCGACGATCTCCGTTACCTGAAATCGGGATACAAGAATTAATTCCCCGCCATTATAAAACGTCAGGTTCATCCCTGAAGTCATGCCATAAACATGAAATAATGGGGAAACACCTAGTACCCTTTCCTTCCCCTTTTGAGTATTGATTCTTGAAGTGGCTGCACTTTGCAGCGTATTGGCTACGATATTACGATGGGTAAGCATCGCGCCCTTAGAACGCCCTGTCGTTCCTCCTGTATATTGGAGGACGGCGACATCTCTAGCAGGTTCAATCTCCACAGTGAAATCCGCCTCTGTTACAGATAGCAGCTTTTTTGTCATTTCACATTTGCCCTTTTCCAGCGACACGCTCAACACATTTTCAACATCGGTTTCAGCTATGACGGCTTCAACTATTGACAATAAATCGTCGAGCACAATGATGTGCTTTGCACCTGAATCTTTCAAGACATGTATTAATTCGTTCTCCTTATACATTGGATTGATTTGGACAACAATGGCTCCATTCAAAAGAGTTCCAAAAAAACCAATTGGATATTGGGGACAATTAGGTAGCATAAGAGCCACACGTTCTCCCTTACCAATCCCTTCATCAGCAAGCAAGCGGGCACATTTTTTCACTAACATCCCCAACTCTGAATATGTATACCTTTCCTCCATGAACGTTACCGCTGTATTTTCCGAATACTGTTCGACCGATTGAAAAAATAGTTCTGTCAATGAAATTTCAGGAATATCAATCTCTATTGGATTTCCGGACGGGATATGCTTTATCCAAGGTCTATCCATTGGTCCTCCCCTTTCTTCATTCAAAAATAAAGAAGTCATACTAACAATATGCAAGGAGTGTGCCAAAAATAAATCGTTTTGAAACGTTGATTCAATTAATGGTAAAATTCAAAATTGAATTATTTGCTGCGCTCTTAATAATATTAGGTTTATAATTATAGGATTTATATTTGACTCAATAAGTCATTTTTGAATTGAGTCATTGCTTTCATAAAAGGACTCAAACTATAGTGCTGGCATGTCGATATAACTGATCATTTTCGGTAAAATAAAACGGGATGCTGATCAAGTTCAGCATCCCGTTTTAATAAATGATTCACTGCTCTATGGCGGTGTCATCTTCCAATGATATTTTCCATAATTCTTTCGCTTTTCCACTAACCGTTTCATCAAAAATAAATGATCCATTCGTATATCGATCATGATTTTTTAATGAAGCGGCATGAACCGTTTCAATGGTTCCCTTTTCGGAAAGAATGAATAGACTGTCGGTTTTGTTAATGATATCGAAACCAATGACCCTATGAGGATTCGACTTCAATTCCCTCAAGACCACGACACCGCGTTTTGCCCGGCTCGTTTTTTCAAACTCGGTTAATTTCATTTTCTTTATGGCCCCGCGCTGTGTAACGATAAAGATCGATTCTTTACTATCCTTGGCCAAAACCTTTCCGCCAATGACATAGTCATCTTCTTTTAAATTAATCCCTTTGACTCCTGCTGCCCGGACACCGACAACACTTACTTCTTCTTCATCAAACCATAAACCATAGCCGTTATGAGTGACTAGGAAAAGGTCAGCCTGTCCATCGGTATGATGGACATCGACCAGTTCATCATCACCTTTTAAATTGACACCAACCAGCGGTTTTGAATGACGCTGGGCTTTATAGGAAGCCAATTCTGTCTTTTTCACCATACCATTTTTCGTGATGAACACTAAGAATTCCGGCATGGTAAAATCTTTGATTGGAATCGCTTTTATGATTTGTTCTTCCCTGTCAATCGGAATGATGTTCGCGATATGCTGACCGGTTTCCTTCCAGCGAATATCAGGAAGCTGATGAACTGGACAATAGAGGTAGTTCCCTTTGGATGTGAACAGCAACAGGACATCTGTTGTATTCATCTCCAGTCTCTGGAGTAGGCGATCGGAATCCTTCATGCCAAAATCAAGACCTCCTGATGCTGCATAAGATCGTAACGATGTCCGTTTGACATAGCCTTCTTTCGTCACGGTAACCATCACGTCTTCACTCGCAATCAAGACTTCAAGATTTATTTTGATTTCTTCAATTTCTTTTTCGATTTTAGAACGCCGTCCGTCATCAAAGCCCTTTTTAATGAATCGAAGTTCTTTTTTAATTACTTGAAGAAGAACTTTTTCACTGCCAAGAATCTTTGTCAATTCCTCAATTTTGTTCTTCAATTCCGCTGCCTCTGCTTCAAGTGCTGTAATATCCGTATTTGTCAGCCTATATAACTGCAAGGAGACAATGGCTTCAGCTTGCGCTTCTGTAAAAGCGAATTTAGCTATGAGGTTATCTTTAGCGTTCCGTTTGTCTTTAGATGCCCGGATGACAGCGATGACTTCATCTAATATAGATAAAGCTTTCACTAATCCATCGACGATATGTGCCCTGTCATGTGCCTTTTGCAGCTCATAACGCGAACGGTTCACGATTACCTCTTTACGGTGTTCGATATAAGCATCGAGCATTTTAGGCAGGCTCATCAATGTTGGCCGTTTTTTATAAATCGCAACCATATTGAAATTGTATGCAATCTGGAGATCGGAATTTTTGTATAAATAATGCAGGACTCCATTTGCATCTGCTTCTTTTTTCAGTTCGATGACAATGCGCAGTCCTGTACGGTCGGTCTCATCCCTTACTTCAGCGATACCTTCCACTTTCCGGTCTAGACGGAATTCATCCATTTTCTTAACAAGGTTTGCTTTATTGACTTCATATGGGATTTCAGTGATGACGATTTGCTGTTTGCCGCCCCGAATCGTTTCCACTTCCGCCAACCCGCGAATGATTATTTTCCCTTTACCTGTTTCATAGGCCTTACGAATGCCTTCAATACCTTGGATGATACCGCCAGTAGGAAAATCCGGCCCTTTAATGACAGTCATTAAATCAGCGACTGTCGCTTCCGGCTTATCGATTCGCATAATGGCAGCATCAATGACTTCACCTAGTTGATGCGGCGGGATTTCAGTGGCATAGCCGGCTGAAATTCCCGTAGAGCCGTTTACAAGCAGGTTAGGGAACATTGCAGGCAATACAATGGGCTCTTCTGAAGTATCATCAAAGTTCGGTACAAAATCGACCGTCCTTTTTTCAATATCCCGCAGCATCTCGGAGGCAATCGATGAAAGCCTTGCTTCCGTATACCGCATCGCAGCAGGCGGATCACCATCAATGCTACCATTGTTTCCGTGCATTTGGACCATGACCTTCCGCAGCTTCCAGTCTTGGCTCATCCTAACCATTGCCTCATAAACGGATGAATCTCCGTGAGGGTGATAATTACCGATTACATTACCGACCGTTTTTGCGGATTTCCTAAAGCCTTTTTCCTGAGTGTTTCCTTCGACATGCATCGCATACAATATCCTGCGCTGAACCGGTTTTAAGCCGTCCCTTGCATCTGGAAGTGCCCGATCTTGGATAATATATTTACTATAACGGCCGAAGCGGTCACCAATTACCTCTTCAAGCGGCAAATCCCGAAACGTTTCTTCAAATACCATCGTCAATGACCTCCTCTTCAATCGACATATTTTCATTATCTAAAATATTCGATTCCTCTTCGAGACCAAAAGCGACATTGGCTTCAATCCACTTACGACGCGGTTCAACCTTATCTCCCATCAAAGTTGTCACACGTCTTTCTGCACGTGCTCCATCATCGATCTTCACACGTATCAATGTCCTTGTTTCCGGGTTCATGGTGGTATCCCACAATTGATCGGCATTCATCTCACCCAGCCCTTTATAGCGCTGAATCATATAGCCTTTCCCCACCTTGTCTATCGCTTCCTGAAGTTCCTCGTCGCTCCAAGCATACTCAATGACTTCTTTCTTCCCTGTCCCTTTACTCACTTTATATAAAGGGGGCAAGGCAATGTAAACCTTTCCTGACTCTATTAACGGCTTCATATATCGGTAAAAGAAAGTCAGCAGCAGCACTTGGATATGGGCTCCATCCGTATCGGCATCAGTCATGATGATCACTTTATCATAGTTAGTATCCGGCGTATTGAACTCCGCACCGACACCTCCGCCGATTGCATGGATAATCGTATTTATTTCCTCGTTTTTAAAAATATCCGCCAGTTTTGCCTTTTCCGTATTGATAACTTTACCCCGCAATGGAAGAACTGCTTGGAAACGGCGATCCCGCCCCTGTTTAGCGGATCCCCCAGCAGAGTCACCTTCTACAAGATACAATTCATTTCGTTCGGGATTTTTCGATTGAGCTGGTGTTAATTTCCCAGAAAGGATGGCATCGGATTTTTTCCGTTTCTTCCCGCTTCTTGCATCTTCTCGGGCTTTGCGTGCCGCTTCCCTTGCCTGGAACGCTTTAATCGCTTTTTTAACCAATAGGGTACTCGTGGTTGGATCTTCTTCAAAAAAGTAGGCTAGGTGCTCTGATACGATGGAATCGACTGCAGAACGGGCTTCGCTGGTTCCAAGTTTGCTCTTGGTTTGTCCTTCGAATTGAAGAAGTTCTTCAGGGATGCGCACTGAAATGATTGAAGACAAGCCTTCACGTATATCGGTACCTTCGAGGTTTTTATCTTTTTCCTTTAATAGCCCCATTTTTCTGGCATAATCATTAAATGCCCGTGTCATGGCCGTTTTGGCACCAATCTCATGGGTGCCTCCGTCTTTTGTACGAACGTTATTCACAAAGCTTAAAATATTTTCTGAATAACCATCGTTGAATTGAAAGGCGAGTTCGACTTCTATCCCATTTTGTTCCCCTTCTAAGCTGACTACACTATGAAGTGTCTCTTTCTCTTCATTTAAATAATCGACAAACGCTTCAATGCCATTTTCATAGTGAAAAATTTCATTATGGTCGTTACGCTCATCCGTCAATTCTATCTTCATTCCTTTTAAAAGAAAAGCTGATTCGCGAAGACGCTCACATAGGATCTCATAATTAAAAGTCGTCACTGAAAATATTTTAGGATCGGGCTTGAAGTGGATTTTGGTCCCGGCTTGATTGGTTTTACCGATTTTCTCCAATGTGGTTTCTGGCTTTCCGCCATTGATAAAACGTTGTTCGTAAATGAACCCGTCCCTTTTGATTGTCACGACAAGCCATTCAGACAACGCGTTAACGACCGAAGCACCGACTCCATGAAGGCCTCCACTCGTTTTATATCCGCCTTGTCCAAATTTACCTCCAGCATGAAGAATCGTCAAAATTACTTCAGGTGTCGGTTTACCTAATTTATGCATGCCAATAGGCATTCCACGCCCTTTATCGGACACACTTACACTGTTATCTTTATGTATTTTCACACTAATTTGGTCTCCATATCCAGCTAAAGCCTCATCTACGGAGTTATCTACAATCTCATACACTAAATGATGAAGTCCGCGTGCATCAGTACTGCCGATATACATACCGGGACGTTTTCTGACCGCTTCGAGTCCTTCCAGTACCTGAATTGCATCATCATTGTACTCGATTGTTTTTACTTTCTTTGCCACAGAAATTCCCCTTTCCTTACTAAACACAATTTCCGGGCCAAATCATACTGCAATGAAATGACTCACTAGCTTAACAAATCCATTAATACGTTAATATCATTATAACAAGTATAATACTTTCACGAACAAAGAACAAGTGTTCTGTTTTTTTGTCCTTTTTATTAGCGTTAGTACATTTGTGTGGAACAAAACGTATCATAGCTACCATTCTAATTGTAGCGGTAAATTTTCATTTGGCAAATATACTTTTATTATTTTAATCAAATTAAGCTTTAACGGCCTAAATTTGCCCGACCGCTCAATGCCTGCTATGGCCGCCTTTTAGTTCTTCCCCAGAGAGACAGCGATACCTTAAAAAAAGAGCGGAAGTTCCGCTCTTCATTTTACTTAGTAAGGGCGTGTTCGACTTTTATACATCGATTCATGATGACAGTATATCCTTTTTCTTTCAAAAAATTATATGCTTCTTCATTTTCCACCCCTAGCTGCGCCCAAAAGATATCTGCATCGATTTCTGCAAATTCCTTGGCTATCTCCGGAAGGAACTCTGAACGGCGGAAAACATTGACGATATCGACGTGCCCTTCAATATCTTTCAGGGCTTTAACTGCCTTTACACCCAGCACTTCGGTTACGGCAGGGTTTACCGGGATGATTTCATATCCGCTATCCTGCATGGCCTTCGATACCATATAAGAAGTGCGCTCAGGGTTATTAGATAAACCAACGACAGCGATGCGCTTCGATTTTTTCAACATCTTTCCCATTTCTTCTCTGCTTGGATTTTCTATCATTCTTTTCAATCCCCTTTATAATAAAATGTAATATTTGAATAAAGAGTATTCCTAACAAAGGTATTTTACAGAGAAAAGCTGTTTATTACCATTATTAAGAAAAACCATTATACAAGAAAGAATAAGTTTCGAAAAGGCATGACTCAATTAACTTTCTTATGTTCATACAGACTACCACGTATTGTAACAATTTATACAAGTAGGCATCCTTCATTTTATATTTACGAAAATAAGGAAGCCTAAACCTATTACCGTTCATGAACTTAACGTATATCAAAAGATGTAAGTCCATCAAGGAAAATTCATTTTTTTAGTGGATTTTTTTTGGACAGCCGTACCATTTTGTCACGAAAATGTTACAATAAGAGAAGCTTAACAGGTATTTTAGGGCTGTTTTTAGCTATTTCTACACGTTTATTTTTGAAAAAGGGAACAATCACCCTTAAACGTGATAAAAAAAGAAGATTTTTCTTAAAGAAAGGGTAATAGAATGCTTACATTTATCACTATACTGGCTGCCTACCTGATCGGTTCGATTCCTTCCGGTTTAATAATCGGTAAAACATTTTACAAAATTGACATCCGGGAGCATGGCAGTAAAAATCTAGGCGGGACAAATACCTTCAGGACACTTGGTGTCAAGGCGGGACTAACCGTTACTATAATGGATATTCTTAAGGGTACCCTAGCAACTTTTCTGCCGGATATGCTAGGCGTGGGTATGAATCCATTGCTAGCCGGAGTTTTTGCGGTCATCGGTCATATGTTTCCCATTTTCGCAAACTTTCGGGGCGGTAAAGCTGTGGCGACTTCTGCTGGTGTCATTCTTGCATATGAACCATTGTTTTTCGTTTTCGCCGTTTTCATATTCTTCATATCCTTATACATATCCAAATATGTCTCGCTTTCTTCCATGATTGCTTGTTTACTTGCTCTCATCTACAGTTTAGTGTTTCATACTGGTGATTTAGCGCTCATTATTGTAATCGGTATAATAACGATTTTCATTTTTTACCGGCATCGCGCAAACATCAAGCGGATTATCGATAAAACTGAACCTAAAGTAAAATGGTTGTAAAACACACCATATCCAAGTGAAAACAGGCCCGTATATATGAACTGCACCCCAATTGTTAGACACCATCTAACAATTGGAGGTGCTATTTTTTATGACAAAATATTCATTAGAGTTGAAATTAAAAGCTGTCCT